>JAQVEU010000063.1 GCA_028697565.1 Candidatus Ratteibacteria bacterium | reverse complement strand
TATTTAATATCCTTAAACCCCGTTCATACTTCAGTAGCAAGTATAAACATTAAACAATATCTCCCATCCCCCCTTTTATAAAGGGGGGTGAGAGGGGATTTTGCTTTATTCTTGCTACTTGCTACTCTCTACTTTCTACTCGCTACTTCTTAGTTAATATAATTGACTGAGTTACTTTCCTGTTATTTTCTTCATCTCTGTTTCAGGAACAATTTCATAATACGAAGGTTCTATTATATAATTTCCTCTTCCCTGTGTCAATGACCTTAATACAGTTGCATACCCAAAAACAGTTCGTAAAGGAACATATCCATCCACTATTTTAAAACCACTCTGGGTATCAATCTGTTCTATCCTCCCATTTCTCAAATTAAGATCCGCCAGGACCTCACCTAAAAACTCTTCAGGGACTGCAATCTCTATTTTCATAATTGGCTCAAGTAGTACAGGTGCTGCTTTTCTGCATGCATCTGCAAAAGCCATTGAAGCGGCTATTCTATAGGCAATTTCATTAGAGTCTACAGGATGAAAAGAGCCATCTATTACTATTACTTTTATATCCACAACAGGGACTCCCAAGAGTACACCGCATTCCATCGCCTCATAAACACCTTCTTCTATAGAATGTATAAATTGTGCAGGGATTTTGCTATCGTCCACAAAATTTTCGAATACAAATTTTTTACCTCTTGATAGTGGTTCTACACTAAGAACAACATGTCCATAGTGTCCCTTTTCTCTTTCGGTCCCTTTTTTAATGAATTTACCTTCACCTTTTGCTACAACAGTGATAGTTTCTCTATATGCTACTTCAGGTTTCCCTACACGTATATTCAGATTGTATCCTCTTCTTAAACGTTCGGCTATAACCTCTATTTGTAATTCACCAATACCCATAAGAATTATCTGCCCGGTTTCCTCATCTATCTTAACTTTTATAGTAGGATCTTCTTCCGCTATTTTTAAAAGAGTACTGTATACCTTATCCTGTTCCGACTGTACCTTCGGTTCTATGGAAACATATATTACAGGTTCAGGGAATTTTAAGTTTTCAAAGATAACTGGACAATTCTTATCTGCAATTGTATCTCCTGTATAACTTTGTTTAAGTCCTGCAATAGCAACAATATCTCCTGCATTTGTTTCTTCTTTTTCATAATATCTATCTGCATGTACCTCAAATATTTTCATAATTCGTTCTTTACAATTTCTTGTCCAGTTATATACACTATGTCCCCTTTTCAATATTCCTGAATAGATTCTTGTATATACCAGCCGGCCTTTATGTTGGTCATTATATACTTTAAAGGCGTACATAGAAAATTTCTCTTCTTCCGATGGTACCAGTTTAATTCTCTCGCCAGTCAATGGGTTTACCCCTTCTATCTTTCCTCTATCAGCAGGAGATGGTAGATAGTCCACTATAGCATCTAATAACAAGAGTGCACCTTTATTTCTAAGAGATGTACCACAAAAAACAGGGAAATACTTACATTCAAGAGTGCCTTTTCTTATAGCATCTTTTATCTCGTATATTTTTATTTCTTCACCTTCTAAATACTTTTTCATAATTTTTTCATCAACATCTGCAAGTTTTTCAATAAGGATATTTCTATAATTTGTCGCTTCTTCTTTCATACTATCTGGTATTTCTCTTTCTACAGCATTTCTTTCATCTTCAGAAGTATAAAAGATAGCCCGTCCTTTTACAATGTCAATTATTCCTTGAAACTCGTCTCCTGAAAACACTGGAAGATGAAGAATTAAAGGGACTGACTGGAGTTTTTTATGAATTTCTTTTACTACTCTATAAAAGTCGGCTCCGGTTCTGTCCATCTTATTTATGTATACCAGACGGGGTATATTATACCTACTACTTTGTCTCCATACTGTTTCTGACTGTGGCTGAACACCCCCTACTCCGCAAAAGATTGTTATAGCCCCATCTAAGACCCTTAGTGCTCTCTCTACTTCTACAGTGAAATCAACATGGCCAGGTGTATCAATTATATTTATTTTATATTCTTTCCAATAGCATGTAGTCGCAGCCGCAAAAATAGTTATGCCTCGTTCTTTTTCCTGGTCCATCCAGTCCATTACAGCTGTTCCTTCGTCTACTTCACCTATTTTATAGGTCTTGCCAGTATAAAATAATAATCTTTCTGTAGTAGTTGTTTTTCCAGCATCTATATGTGCTATTATCCCGATATTCCTTATCTTTGTAATATCCATATTTTAAAAATTAAAAACGCAAAACAAAAAAATTTTATTCTTTCTACTTACTATTTCTCAATCAGGGTAGTGAACTAGATATTTAATTTTAGGATATTACCATCTGTAGTGAGCAAATGCACGGTTAGATTCAGCCATCTTATGGGTTTCTTCTTTTTTCTTTACGCTTGTTCCTTCACCCTTTGCTGCCTCAAGAAATTCATCAACCAATTTCTCTGCGATACTCTTACCTTTTCTTGACCTTGCGGAGTTAATCATCCATCTTATTGCAAGAGCAAGGCTTCTTCTTGGAGGAACCTCAACAGGAATTTGATATGTTGCACCTCCAACCCTTCTTGGTCTAACTTCTAATTTTGGTTTGACATTGTTCAGTGCTTTTTTGAAAACAGAAAGTGGATCTTCTTTTGTCCTCTCCTTTATTATATCCATTGCATCACAGAATAATCTATATGCTGAGCTTTTTTCTCCATCCTTCATAAGTACATTTATAAAAGCAGATACCTCAAGGTCATTATATCTGAAATCTCCTTTTATTTCTCTCTTTTCTGCTCTTTTACGCCTTGGCATTTTTTATCCCTCCGCTTTCTTTTCTCCCTTTTCTTTTGACTTTTTTGCACCATATTTTGAACGAGATTTTTTTCTTCCTTCAACTCCACCTGTATCAAGAACTCCACGAAGAATATGGTATTTTACACCGGGTAGGTCCCTTACTCTACCACCTCTTACAAGTACAATTGAGTGTTCCTGTAGATTATGGCCAATACCGGGAATATATGCAATTACTTCTTTCCCATTGGTTAATCTTA
This sequence comes from Candidatus Ratteibacteria bacterium, assembly GCA_028697565.1. GTDB lineage: Bacteria > Ratteibacteria > UBA8468 > B48-G9 > JAFGKM01 > JAAYXZ01. Next base: position 2,790 of record JAQVEU010000063.1, on the reverse strand, counting down.
CTTTTGCTATCTTTCTCAAAGCAGAATTAGGCTTTTTAGGTGTAACCGTTTTGACATAGAGACAGACACCCCTTTTCTGAGGGTTCCTTTCAAGAGCTGTAGATTTTGACCTTTTTTCTTTATGTACCCTTTTCTTTTTTAAAAGCTGATTATAAGTAGGCATATATTCCTCCTCTACTTTTCCAGTGGTTCTTCTTCCATAACTGGTTCTGTAAGCGATGTTTCTACTCCTTCTTTTATAAATAAACCCGTTCCAGCAGGAATTAATCTCCCGAGGATTACATTTTCCTTTAGTCCTTCAAGATGATCCTCTGCTCCAAGTAATGCCGCATTGGTTAGTACTTTCATTGTTTCCTGGAAGGATGCAGATGATATAAAACTTTCACTGGTTAGTGCCACCCTTGTAATACCTAAAACCTGGGGACTAAAGGTAGCCAGTTTTTTATTCTTTGGCAGTGTCTCATTAATTTTTTGTGCTTTCACTCTATCTATCTCTTCACCTTCAAGAAGATAGGTATCACCGGGGTTCTCTACTCTAACTTTGGAAAGCATCTGACGAATTATTATCTCTATGTGTTTATCACTTATCATAACTCCTTCAACCCGGTAAACACTCTGTATTTCATTTAGCAGGTATTCTTGTGTCTTCTTCTCTCCTTCAATCTTCAATATATCTTTAAGAACTATAGGACCATCTGTAATTTTTTCACCTGCCTTTACAGTGTCACCGCTGCCAACTAAGAGGTTTTTACCTGGTGGTATATTATATTCCTTTTGGCTGCCTGTTTCTGGATTGTAGATTCTCACTTTCCTTATTCCTTTTTCATCAGGAATGATTTCTACCTTTCCTTCAATTTCACTCAATATTGCCGGGTTTTTTGGCATGCGGGCTTCAAATAGCTCTGTTACACGCGGAAGTCCACCGGTGATATCCTGAACTCTTCGCTCTGTTGTTCGGAATATCTTTGCAAGTATATCTCCAGAATACACTCTGTCGCCTTCCTTTACCATAATATGTGCATCTTCAGGAATATGGTAAGCACCAACTATATGTTTTTTATCATCCAGTACAAGAATTTGCGGGTCCATCTCTTCTTTATGTCTTATAACAATCTTCCTTCTAATACCTGTCCCTGGGTCCATTTCTTCTTTTACGGTCTTCCCTACCTCTATATCTTTGTAGGCAATAGTTCCCTCATATTCTGATATAACAGGTGTTGAATAAGGGTCCCAGTGAACAATTACTTTGCCTGCCTCAACCTTCTGTCCATTTTTAACAAGGATTTCTGTACCAACCCTTAAATTATAGGTGTCTATTTCTCGTCCTCTTTCATCATAGAGTCCTATCTTTCCTTCTCTTTGAATAACAACATCCCTGCCTTTTCTGTTCTTCCCAACTTTGAGGTTTTCAAGATACTTTACTGTACAGTCCTGAGGTGCTTTATAAGAAGAAGCACCTGTTCCACGTGATGCTGCTCCGCCTGTATGAAATGTTCTAAGGGTAAGTTGTGTTCCTGGCTCTCCAATTGACTGGGCAGCTATAACTCCCACCGCCTCACCAATATTTACAAGTTTCTTCCTTGCGAGGTCCCACCCATAACACTTGGCACATACACCTTTTTCCGAGCGGCAGGTAAGTACAGACCGTATCCTTAACTTATTTATTCCTGCATCAACAATGGCCTGTGCCTTTTCTTCGTTTATAACCTCTCCTGCCTTTACAATAATTGTATCTGTAACAATATCCACTATATTATCAAGGGCCACCCTTCCTATAATTCTGTCTTTTAGTGAAAGAATCTCTTCATCCACGAGAGTAAGAGGGCTTATTAAAATACCTTCCAATGTTCCACAGTCCTCTTCTTTAATAATAACAGAATGAGACACGTCTACAAGTTTCCTGCTGAGATATCCAGCATCTGATGTTTTCAAGGCAGTATCAACAAGTCCTTTTCTTCCACCATGTACTGATATGAAATATTCAAGTAGAGATAGACCCTCCTTAAAATTCTTTTTGACAGGGGTCTCTATAATTTCTCCAATTTCTCCTGTAACTTTTTTAGGCCTTATCATCAGTCCTCTAATTCCCATTAACTGATTTGCCTGTGATTTATTACCTCTTGCTCCTGAAGATATCATTAGATAAATAGGATTGATTCTGAAAGGTTTTGTGGTTACATCTTCCCTTAGTGTTGATACCACCGCCTGTTGTATTTCATTCGTTACAGATGTCCATAGGTCTACTAATTTATTGTATCTTTCACCTTCGGATATAATCCCTAACTGATAATTTTTCCTTATTTTTTCTGCCTTTTTTTCTGCCTCTGCAAGAATTTGGTCTCTTACAGGGGGTATCTTAAGGTCATCTATACCTATTGTTATTCCACCTGTTGTTGAAAAGATAAAACCTAAATTTTTGACATCATCAAGAAATTGAACAATTGCCTCATATCCACATTTATTAGTTATCTCTTCGATCAACTTTTCCAGACCTCCTTTGTCAAATGTTTCATTTTTATATGGAATCTCCAGAGGCACTATTTCGTTAAATATTATTTTTCCTACTGTGGTTGTTATAATCTCACCTGTATCACACCTGACCTTTATAGGTCTGTGTAGTTCAAGATAACCAAGGTCATATAGATAAACGGCTTCATTAAAACCAGATAATATATGCGGATATATCTCTTCTTCACTCTGGAACGTTAAATATGTACAACCCATCACAATATCTCTTGTTGGAGAAACAATAGGTTTGCCACTTGCTGGTGAAAATATGTGTGTTGTAGA
>JAQVEU010000062.1 GCA_028697565.1 Candidatus Ratteibacteria bacterium | reverse complement strand
CAGGGAAGGCAGGGATATGTTGTAACACCCGCGATAGAAGGGGATGAAGATATTGAGTCCGCAATTAAAGAGTACAACCGGCTAAAAGAAAAATTACCTGATATTTCTGTCTCTTTACTCCACGGCAGGATGTCATACAGTGAGAAGGACAGGATAATGAATAGTTTCAGAAATAAAAACACAATGGTTCTTGTGGCAACATCTGTTATAGAGTCAGGGATAGATGTTCCTGCTGCTACATATATTGTTATTGAACAGGCCGAAAGATTTGGGCTTGCCCAACTGCATCAGTTACGGGGCAGGGTGGGCAGGTCAGGCGATACAGGATACTGTATTCTTATTCCATATTCTTCTGCTGACACAGGTATAATGGAGCGACTTGAAAGTTTTATTGAGACAGAAAGTGGATTTGAGATAGCGGAGATTGACCTGAAGATAAGGGGCCAGGGAGACCTTCTTGGTGTGAGGCAGCACGGGATACCGCCCTTAAAGATAGGTAATATCGCAAGGGATATGGAACTACTTGGAATAGCCAGAGAGAAGGCAGAAAAAGTTATAAAGTCAGTGCCATCAGACATTCTTAAAGAAAGGTTTTTGAAAGAGGTTTTTATAAATGAATAAAGAGATTGCTGTTTTAATTCCTGCACATAATGAAGAAAGAACCATTGGCTGGTTGGTTGCAGGACTTAAAAATAGGTTTGAGACAGTTATTGTAGTAGATGATGGTTCTTCTGACAGGACAGGCCTTTTGGCAGAAGAGGGTGGTGCTATTGTATTGAAACATCCTGTATGTCAGGGTAAGGGAGAGGCACTAAAGACGGGATTTCGTTATATACTGCGGGAGGCAGGTAATATATCTGCTATCCTTACAATGGATGGTGATGGGCAGCATCAGATAGAAGATACAGAAATTTTTGAAAGGGCATATTATAGAAATAAGGGTATCTCTATATGGGTGGGCAAAAGAAAGATAAAAGGGACAGAAATGCCTTTTATAAGGCAACTCACCAATATCTCTATGTCACTTATTATCTCATTTTTCGCATTTCAGTGGGTGCCAGATACCCAGTGTGGCTTTCGTCTTATTAAAAAGGACGTGGTTGGAAATATCCACCTTTTAACATCCCACTTTGAGACAGAATCAGAACTTCTCATAAAGGCAAGCTGGAAAAGATACAGAATTGGAGCAGTTCCCATAACCACAGTATATAGCAAAGAGAAAAGTAAAATTAGCCCTGTAAGAGATACACTCAGATTTTTCAAAATGTTGCTGGTTATTATTTTCCCTCTTGTGCTCAGAATAAAATGGAAAAAGGACCCGATTTCTCAAAAATAAGAAAACAGATGGTTGATACCCAGATTATTTCACGTGGAATAAGGGACAGAAAGGTGATAGATGCCTTTTTAAAAGTCCCCCGTGAAAGATTTGTTCCTGAGCACCTAAGGGGGTATGCGTATGAGGATGGTCCGCTTTCTATAGGAAATGGGCAGACCATAAGCCAGCCATATATAGTGGCACTTATGACAGAGGCACTTGCTCTTGAAGGTACAGAGAAGGTACTTGAGATAGGCACAGGTAGTGGTTATCAGGCGGCAGTCATTGCAGAGATAGGCTGTGATGTCTTCTCTGTTGAAAGAGACCCTGAACTTGCAGAACGGGCATCAAGAGTATTGAAGGAACTTGGCTATGATGTGAAGATAAAGGTAGGTGACGGGACACTGGGCTGGGATGAGTTTGCTCCGTATGACAGGGTTATTGTGACTGCTGCAGGTCCTGATATACCGCCCTCTCTCTATGCACAATTAAAGGATGGTGGATACCTGATAATGCCTGTAGGTGACAGATACTTTCAGGAGTTGATACTTGTGAGAAAACTTGGCAGAATGATGGAGAAGAAAAACCTTGGTGGTTGTCAATTTGTTCCACTGAAAGGGGTTGAGGGCTGGAGAGATTAGGAGTAATAATAAACATAAAACTGAAAACTCAAAACTCTAAATAAAAGATATGAAAGAACAGATTATAGTTTCTATGACGGGGCTGTCCAAAGAACTGGGAACATTTATCCTTGCAATGCTTCCTATTTCTGAACTACGTGGGGCGATACCCTATGGTGTATACAATAATTTACCCTTTTTCAAGGTGCTTGGCATCTCAATAGTTGGTAATCTTGTGCCTGTTATCCCGCTTTATTTTATCCTTAACAGGGTTCTTATATTCTTGGGCAGGTTTAGATATGGAAAGAAGTTTTCGGATTGGTTGGTAAGGCATACCCTTAAAAGGTCAAAAGTAATAGAACTCTATGAGATGTTAGGGCTTATTATCTTTATTGGCATTCCACTACCAATAACAGGTGCATGGACAGGAACTATTGCATCAGTCCTTCTAAAACTCAGGCCAAGGTATTATTTTGTAGGGCTGATATGTGGAGTGCTTCTTGCTGCTTTTATTGTCTCTCTTGTTGTGCTTTTTTTCCAATGGTCTTTTTAGAACTATATGGAGAAGGCGGTATCAACTGCTTCTTCCGGTGTTTTTACAATGATAGGCCTTTTTTTGAATATTTTGAGTATATCTTCTTTTGAAAGCAGGTCCGCAACACCACCACTTCCATCTATAATAATTGTGGGCTTGCCAATAGAAATAGCCATTGCTATCTCATTCAGTGTGCCCCATCTGCCACAGATACCTATAACACAGTCAGCAGAGTTGACAATGATGTTGTTTCTATAAAAACCCATTCCTGTCCCAATGGGGATGTCTATATAAGGATTTGCTGATTCTTTGTTCCATGGAAGTATTCCTACCGTAATACCATCTCCCTTCTTTGCACCTTTTGCTGATGCCTCCATAATCCCGCCAAGTCCACCACATACGAGGATACCACCCCTTTTTGCAATGAGGTACCCTGTTTTTTCAGCGATTTTCAGTATTTCTTCTGTAAGGTTGTTATCCCCTGCATTGCTTCCTGATACCGCAATAATTTTTTTCATTTTTTATGACACCTCAAAGACATCAGGTGACACATAGTCTCCATACTCTTTCTGTGCCTTTAACAACCGCTCTTTCTGTCCCTGTAATATACCAAACAGTTCATCCGGAACTTCAGGAAGTTCTTTCCAAAAGTTCCACACCCTCTCTATCTTCATCAGGTTTTCAGGTATTCTTATAGTGAACTGCTTCTCATAGTCATCTTTTGTATATATCTTTCCTCTTATCTTTTGGAAAAGTGGAGCAATGTCTTCATATAGCGGAATAAGACCCGTAGGTGTTTCTCTTGCCTTCACATCATTATGCACCCTTAGTTCCATCCATTTTACCCATATATGTTTGTCTTTCCGCTCATTAAGAAATTCTCCTGTTGTCCTGTCTTTAAGGAAATAGTTAACGCCAAATATAAGGGGCTTATCTTTCAGTTCTTCTCCGAATTTTAAATAGTTTTTTATGTATCTACCTAATGGAATAGATACAAAGTCCTGGATGCTCATAACATTTATCTCATACCTGCCTTCTGCCCCAAGTGTTGCAAATGTTGTTTCTGTCTCAAGGGCTGCTCCATAGGCAATAATTCCGTGTTGCCAAGAAAATCCCTGCTGGACAGGAACATATGCCTTATAGTCCCTGCCTCCATACATTATTCCGTCTATTTGTACACCTGCTGGGTTATCCAGTTGAGGGTCACAGTTTTCCAGCGATTTCAGTGCTACAGTATATCGTGCATTTTTGTGTGCTGGAAGAATTTTTTCACCTTTTTCATCTGTCTTGCCTTCATACCACCAGCCGGAGTAGTTCCTTCCTTCTTTTGGTAGTGGTTCTCCCATACCTAACCACCAGGGCCTTGCATCTTTTATCAGAATGTTAGAAAATATGACCTCTCCGGGGGTTGTAAGTATTCTGTATATCAGAGGGTCATCCTTTGGATTTACATCCTGTATGATACCAAATATACCTGACTCCACATTAACCGCCCTGCATTTCCCATCTATGTTTCTCACATAGGCAATATCATCTGAGAGGATTGTTTCTTCTTCAAGCATAGCGGTAGATGTCTTGCCGCAAGCACTTGGGAATGCCCCTGCAAGATATGTTTTTCTATTGTTTTTACCGTGTACTCCTATTACCATAAAGTGTTCTGCAAGCCAGTTATTCTTATGGGATTCTCTTATGGCAAGTCGGAGTGCAAGTTTTTTAAAACCTACAGAGTTGCCTGCGTACTGCGTGTTAACACTATAAACAACATTTGTTATATGGTCAATATAGATTCTCTTTTTATCATAATCACTGCTTATCATATTTTCATCAAGTTTACCTGCTGTATGTAGTGTCTTAAATATTGCTGTGTCATCTGATATATTACAGAATGTTTCAAACCCTTTTCTGTAAAGGAGGTCAACTGAATGTGCTACATACCAGGAGTCAGTACATTCCATACAGGGAATTGTAAACAGAGAGTTTACAGGCCCTAAGGTAAGGAACCTTACAATCATTGTTTTCCCTTTCATAGAACCTTTAAGGAGGGAAGTTATCTCTGCAAGTCCCTGCTTTCTTTCAATCTGATTAAGAGATGAACCCAACTCTTCTCCTTCGGGGACAAGAAATTTTGTAACCTCCCTATCCCTCCCCTGGTCATAGAAGCCATCAAAATGGAATGTATGCCCTGGTATAGCAAGTGCTGAGGACTCTTCTCTTGATACAATTGCCATATTCTTTATATGGGCAACCTCATCGGGTGTATCACTGCATATAAAAACATCCTTTGGTTGACAGAGTGTAACCGCATCAGCAATGAATTTATGTATAGATTCATTTTTAATTTTCAGTAGTTTATTTATCTCTTCTTTACCTACTTTTTTTCTAAGTTTAATGATATACTCATTTTCCATTAAATAAACCCCCTGTTGTTTTTTATAAGGAGCGGGTGATTTTTAAGAAGTTGTCTATAATAATAGCATATGCTAATATATATGTCAAAGGAACGAATATGATATCGGAAAAGGCAAAGAATATAAAACCCTCAGCAACACTAACCATAAACAAAAAGGCAAAAGAACTAAAAGCAAAGGGGATAGATGTTATCAACCTTTCTGTGGGGGAGCCGGACTTTGATACCCCTCGTATTATAAAGGAATATGCTATAAAGGCAATAAGGGATGGGTTCACAAAGTATACTGATGCAGCAGGCATACCAGAACTAAGAGAGGCAATAAGTGAAAAACTACAAAAAGAGAATGGGCTCTCTTATTCTCCTTCTCAGATTGTTGTTTCTAATGGTGCCAAACACTCCCTTTACAATATATTTCTCGCGATTTTAGACCCAGGTGACGAGGTAATAATTCCTGCACCATACTGGGTAAGTTATCCTGAAATGGTATGCCTTGCAGGTGGGAGTCCTGTCTTTTGTCGGTGGGATAAAAACTTTAAGATAGATATAGAGCATCTGAGGTCGCTGATTAATAAAAAGACAAAGGCATTGGTACTTAACAGCCCCTCTAATCCTACGGGTATTGTGTATGAAAAAGAAGAGATTGACAGCATAGCGGAACTCCTTATTGAAAACAACATCCTCTGTATATCGGATGAGGTATATGAAAAGATTATATATGATGGCAAACCACATATAAGCATTGCCTCACACTCCCCTGAAATGAAAAGACAAACAGTGGTGGTTAATGCTGTTTCAAAAACATTTGCAATGACTGGCTGGAGGATTGGCTATATAGCAGCAGAACAGGAGATAGCAGATGCAGTTAACAGGATACAGGGACAGACGACCTCCGCACCATCTTCAATCTCCCAGAAGGCGGCTTTTTTTGCTATCAAACAGGGTGCTACCCTTTA
>JAQVEU010000061.1 GCA_028697565.1 Candidatus Ratteibacteria bacterium | reverse complement strand
CAGAGCAGAATATGAAACAGGAACTTGCTATAGAAAAAGAAAGGGTACGGTATATAGACCTCCCAGTTGGTATGAACAGGAAGTACCTATTTCACTACCTTTCTTCCTTCAAGATGTTCAGAATGATGTTTTCTTCGGTTAAAGATACTAGGGAGAAAAAATTTCCTGTTGTAACTTCTATTTTAGTACTTATTTTTCTTATTTTTTCTTTCATTTCCTTTGCGCCTTATATCAAAATTACTGAAAGACAAAAAAAACTTGAAGGTATTGATAATGAGATGAAACAGATATTTCTCTCAACATTTCCTGATGTACATAATGTAGTGAACCCACTTCTACAGGCAAGGGAAAAGATACAGAGAAATGAAGGTGTAGATATCAAGGCAGGTGTTCCTTCTGTTTTGAAGATTATGGCAGATATAACACTCCTGTTTCCAGAAAATATAGATGCAAGGATTGATGTATTCAGGATTGTCGGTGATACCATTACTATATCAGGTACTATGGACTCTTTAAAAACACTGGAGATAGTGAAAAAAAGGATAGAACAGTCAGAAAGGTTTGTTATTACAGGTATGGGGACCATATCTTTTGATGAAAGAAATAGATTAAATTTTACGATGACACTAAAAATTGTGTGATATATGGATAAGAAAAAGATTGCTGTCATAATAGTTTTTCTGATATTGCTGGAGTTCAGATTTGTTTATATTCCTGCAAAAAGAAAGGTATTGACACTTGATAGAAGTATTACTGCCAGGCAAAAAGACAGGGACACACTCATACGTCTATGTGAAGAATATAAAGAAAAAGGTGAAGGAAATGAACCGTTGAAGATTGCAGGGAAAGAATTTTCTCTGCTTTCTTATACAGGGAATCTTATAGAGAAGAGACAACTTGGGAAAAATGTTACAGGGCTTCAACCATTAGGGACCAATACAAAAGATTCCGTTTCTATAGAATACCTTCGGATGGGGATAAGGGATATAACACTCCAGCAACTCTATGACCTTCTATATGATATTGAAAAGACACCGGAAGGTATATATATATCCGAATTCAGGATGCAGAAGATAAAGGATAAGCCGCATCTGTTAAATGTGGAGATAGAACTTTTTGTAGCGAAAGAAGTGGGGAAGGACGAAGGTACAAAGGCACAGAGTAGCAAGTAGCGAGAAAAAATCCTTAATTTTGAGTTTTGACTTTTTAGTTTACTAAATGATATGCACAAAGAGATATATTTAATAGATGGAAGTGCCCTTATCTATCGTTCATATTATGCAATAAGGGACCTAAGAACATCCACTGGTAGACCCACAAATGCGGTCTATGGCTTTACCACAACCCTTCTAAAACTGCTTAAGGATAGGAAACCTGAATATCTTTGTATCCTTTATGACCTTAAAATTCCTACAATCAGGCACATATCCTTTGCGGACTATAAGGCACAGAGGAAGCCAATGCCAGAGGAACTTGTTGAACAACTTCCTGTTATAAAAGAGATTGCGCAACTTTTAGGTATCAGGCAGATAGAAAAAGAAGGTTATGAGGCAGATGACCTTATTGCCACCCTTTCAGAGAGGTTTAGTAATGAAGGAGATAATGTTTTTATCATCACAGGGGACAAGGATATTATGCAGATTCTAAAAGAAGGAATAGTTATTGTCCATCCTGATGGGTGGAGGCAGTTTACCCTTGACGACTTTCGCAGACAATATGGAATGGAGCCCTCTGTGGTTCCCGATATTATAGGACTGGCAGGGGATTCATCTGATAACATACCTGGTGTATATGGTATAGGGGAAAAGACCGCCTTAAAACTTCTACAGAGATATGGAACCATAGAAAATCTTTACAGCCATATTGAAGAGGTAGAGCCAGAGAGGATAAGAAAACTTCTGATAGAGAATAAAGAAAATGCTTTTATGAGTAAGGAATTGGCTATTTTAAAGAGAGATGTAGATATAGGTAATATAACAAGAGAAGACCTCATTATTGCTCCTCCGGATACAGGGAAACTTCTTCAGATGTTTGAAGAACTTGAATTCAGAAAAATTGCTACACAATTAGAAAAGGTCTATCCATTTTTTACTAAACTTTCAGGAATAAGTGAGGATATGATAGAACTTTCCACAGGAGAGACACTTTCTATACAGGATATTGTGAAGGACCCTCTGTCTTTCAGGCATATACTTGAAGACCCTGCAATAAAAAAGTATGGCTTCAATCTTAAAGATATTATGGTAGAGGTGGGGAAAAAGGGGGTATCATTTGAATCCCCTGCCTTTGATTTTTCTATTGCACGGTATCTTACAGGAAAGGTTTTAAACGAAGAAAACTTCCGTATGATGGTTAGAAAATATGAGGTAATTTTTAAAGAGATGGGTATGGAAGAACTTTTCTATTCTGTGGAGATGCCACTTGTAAAAACACTTGCATGGATGGAGATAAATGGGATAAAAACAGACAGGGGTATCCTTGAACAACTCAGTATTGAACTGAACAATGAACTTAAAAGTTTTGAGGACAGGATATACAAGACAGCAGGGGAGGTGTTTAATATCAACTCTTCACAGCAACTTGCCTCCATCCTTTTTGATAAACTGAAACTTCCTGTCCAGAAAAAGGGGAAGACAGGTCCTTCTACGGATACTTCTGTTTTGAAGGAACTATCCCTTATCCATCCATTGCCCGGACTTATCCTTGAGTACAGGGAACTTTATAAACTAAAGTCCACCTATATTGAAGGACTGCTCCCTTTTATAGAACCATCAACAGGAAGGATATATCCGAAGTTCAGTCAGATATCCACATCCACAGGACGGTTGAGTTGTAATAACCCCAACCTTCAAAATCTTCCTATAAGGACTGAAAGAGGAAGCAAGATAAGGAAGGCATTCTGCTGTGAAAGTGGTAATACCCTCTACTCTTTTGACTATAACCAGATAGAACTCAGGGTTCTTGCACATCTTTCAGGAGACCCTTATCTTGTGGATGCATTCAGAAACAACAGGGATATACATACAGAGACAGCAAATATCCTTTTTTCAGGTGATACCCTTTTTTCACTGTTGTCTGAAACAGGAGACCAGAAGGACACAAGACGAATTGCAAAGACAATAAACTTCGGGATTATCTACGGTATGAGTGCCTATGGGCTTTCTCAGGAACTTGGTATTCCTGTATCTGATGCAGATAACTTTATAAAGGAGTATTTTTACAGGTTTAGGGGTGTGAAGGAATATATTGATAAGACCCTTGCTGCTGTTGAGAGAGATGGATTTGTTTCAACCATACTTAACCGAAGGCGATATATACCGGAGATAAGAAGTACAAACAAAAATCAGAAGGAGTTTGCAAAAAGGGCGGCTATCAATATGCCTGTCCAGGGCTCTGCTGCTGACCTGATTAAACTTGCTATGAACCGCATATATGAACTTTTCAAAAAGAGGCACCTTAAAAGTATGATGGTGCTGCAGATACATGATGAACTTTTGTTTGAGGTTCTTCCTTCTGAAGAAGATATAGTAGTAAAGGATGTCAAAGAGATTATGGAAGGTGTGCTGAAACTCAATGTTCCACTAAAAGTAGATATTAAAAAAGGTCCCAACTACCTTGAAATGGAATAGATATAGAAGTAATAGGGAATACAATGGCTGTTTTGGGATAGATACTAATAAATGGTAAGATACAGCAGATAAAAAGGTTTCGTTCAATCATCGCAACTTCTTTTATTTACTTTGGAGAAGAGTAATATATCAGTTTAATAGAAGAGAACGAAGGGAAAGGCATTGCACCTGTATTTTGAAGTTTTGACCTACTATTAAGATAATTTTGATAGAATTGTAGAATAGACAGGAGGGGGGATATATGGAAAGAAAGAACCTGCCAAATCCGAGGGTATCTGCCCTTCTCTCATTTTTCTTTAATGGACTTGGACAGATATACAACGGGGAGATAAAGAAAGGGCTTGCTCTGATATTCCTATCAGGTATTTCTATGCTGGTCTTAATACTTGGTGCTGTCTTCCTCTTTTATTTTATCAAGGGGATGTTTTTTCCACTATCCTTTCTTGTCTGGGGGGGTATTCTTTTTTTTATAGGGCTTACCGGGATAATAATTATTGGAATCTACAGTATCTCTGATGCCTATTATAAGGCAAAGAGGATGTATGAAGAATATGAAAGGCACAATATTTGACTTTGATGGAACACTTGTAACACTCTCCATTGACTTTAAAAAAATAAAAGAAAAAATTTTGAGAGAGGCAGAGAAATATGGATTAAAGATGCCTGCTTTTAACCTTCCTATACTTGAATTTCTTGAAAAGATTAAAAAAATAAATGGTAAAAAGGGAAGGGACTTTTATATCATCGGGCATAAAATTTTAAGAGAAGAGGAACTCAGGGCATCTAAACACACAAAGCCACAGAAAGGGGCTCTTGATGTACTCAAACGGTTAAAGGGAAAAGGTATAAAGATAGGGATTATTACAAGAAACTGCAGGGAAGTTGTTGAAGATGTTATAAGAAGGTTTGATATTCCCTGTGATGTGCTTCTTACAAGGGATGATGTCAACAAGGTAAAGCCAGATGTTTCACATATAAAAGAGTGTTTAAAACTGATAGGACTGAAAGCAGATGATGTAATTCTTGTTGGAGACCATCCTTTTGATGTAAGGGCAGGCAAGAGGGCAGGGATATTGAGTATAGGACTGAAAAGTGCCAGTATCCCGGAGGATGATTTTGTAAAAGAAGGTGCTGATTTTGTCATAGAGGATATAGGTGAGATAGAGTATATTATTGGAGAAAAGGGATTTAAGGCAGGTAAACTTCCCAACAGGTTTTTGAGGTATCTTCTTGAAAAATATACAGCAGGTAAGGACAGAGATGTTATATCTTCTTCTGGGGTAGGTATTGACTGTGCTATCTTCAAGGTAAAGGACAGGGCCATCTTTGCCAAAACAGACCCTATAACTCTCACTTCAAAAGATATTGGTTTTTATCTTGTTAATATCAATGTCAATGATATTGCTGTTATGGGGGGAATACCATCATATCTTTTAACTGTCCTATTATTTCCGGAAGGCACCACCTTTACTGATATTGAGTATGTGTTTTCCCAGATAGGCAGTGAGTGTAAAAGGTTTGGTATAAAGTGGGTAGGTGGGCATACTGAGATGTCAGGTGGGATTGCCAGTCCTGTTGCCGTAGGGCTTATGATAGGACAAAAACTCAAGGGACTACAGAAGAAAAAAGCAAAAAAGGGTGACAGGGTCTTTCTTGTTAAAGAGGCAGGGATAGAAGGGGCGTCAGTTATAGCAAGGGAAAAATACCCTGAACTTAGAAAACATTTCTCTGAGAGATACCTTCAAAAGGTTAAAAATGCGGCTATATCTCCTGGGATAAGTATATTTAAGGAAGCAAAAATTTTGTGGGAAAACTTTAATATAAAATATATGCATGACCCAACAGAAGGAGGTATCTCAACGGCGTTATATGAAATGGCAGAGGCAAATAATATCGGTCTCTTACTCTATCCAGAAAAGATGAGGTTTTATCCTCCTGCTGTGAAGTTTTGTAAAATTTTTGGGCTTAACCCGTTAGGGCTCATATCATCCGGTTGTATTGTGGGGATTATTAGTAAAAAAGAAGAGAAGAAATTGTTGGATTTTTGCAGAAGAAATAGAATAAAGGCAGAAATTATAGGTTGTGTTGTGGATGCGAAAACAGGCGTGTGGTATGTAGAAAATGGTATAAAAAGCGAATTCCCCCGTTTTACCAGAGATGAGATTAACCGCCTATTATAATATATTTTTCTATTATCTTTTTACCCTGGC
>JAQVEU010000060.1 GCA_028697565.1 Candidatus Ratteibacteria bacterium | reverse complement strand
TACTCTAAAAACGCACAGACCTCATCCTCAACCTCTATCTTATGCAACCGTGTCCTTGTCTTTGTCTCCACTTTTACAGGAAGTCCTGCAACTGTTGTGAAAATATCTATGGTATGGGGTGCCTGATTGATAAGGACACCTCCTCCCTCACCTTTCCATGTCGCACGCCAGGTACCACTATCATAATACGCCTGTGCCCGGTACCATGGGTCAATACACAATGTCCTTGTAATCTCTCCTATAATTCTCTTTTCTACTATCAGTTCTCTCAGTTTTCTTACCCATGGCTCTGTCCTTCTCTGGTACATAACAGCAAATATCTTTTTGTTTTTCTTTGCTGCCTTTATCATCCTGTCTGCATCTGACACAGTAACTGCTATGGGCTTTTCTGAGAGGACATGGAGGTTATTGTTAAAGGCGTATATTGCTATCTCCGGATGCACCCAGTGTGGAGTAGCTATAATCACTGCGTCTGCAAGTTTACTCTTTATGGCTTTCTTGTAGTCAGTAAATGATGGAACATTAAACTCCTTGCCTTTGGACTCTGCAACATCCTTATCAATATCACATACAAAAACAAGTTCTGCCTCTTCTATGTCCTTCATCATCTTGCAGTGGGCAGACCCCATACCACCAACACCGATAACTCCAATTTTTACTACTTTCTTTTCCATTTTTTTCTCCCTTTTTTTAATTTTACTTGTATAATTAAAAGTTGTAGGATAATATAATATAGAATAAAATAAAAATCAAGAGGCAAGATGAAAAAAGATATAGACCTTACGACAGATGAATGGAAAGAAAAACTAAAGGGTAAGAGCCCTGAAGAGATAGCCAACATAGTAGGAAGTTATTATGAAGAAAAGTATGGAAAAGAAACAAAATTCTGGTCAGGAAGGATGATAGGACTTGTGGTTTTTATCTTTATTTTAATTTTCATCTTTATAATGCTGTATCATCTGCTGAGAAATATTGCAAAATAGTTTTTTCCCAGTCCCCTCACCCGTCTTGCCCTAACGAACTTCGGTCAACGGGGGCAGTTCACCAACTCACTGCCCTTGCCAAACGATACTCGTTATTCCTCGCACCAGCACCCCTCTCCCCATAGGATGTGGCGAGGATAAAGGTGAGGGGGGAATTTAATTCCTCCCCATATGAGGGGAGAGGATATAGGTGGGGGTGGTTAGAGGGGATTTTTAGGTTTAGTGTTTTGGATTTAGAGTTTAATATAAGAGTAGCAAAGATCCTTACTTTTTAATTTTTACTTTTGATTTACTACTATGTGGTCATATATATATATCACAGTTTTTCTTATAGGTGCCGGCCTCTCGTTTTTCTTAACTCCATTGGCAGGAAGGATTGCCAGGCGGTTTAATGTAATATCAATACCGTCAGAAAGGAGTGTACACAAATATCCAATGCCACTATTGGGAGGACTGGCCATCTACCTTTCATTGCTTATTACTATTGTTGCTGGTATGTTGATAGTGAAGATGGGTATTGTTCCCCCATTTCTTCAGGAATATATACCCGGTATTATAAGCAGATTACAACAGTTAACAGGAATACTTGTAGGAGGAGCAGTAGTAGTTACCTTCGGCGTAGTAGATGATGTAAGGACACTCCGAGCAAAGCAAAAACTTTTTCTTCAGATAATAGCATCTATAATTATTTTTGCCACAGGTATCCGTTTATCTTTTACCAACACCCTTACCTCATTTTTCCTTACCATATTCTGGCTTATTCTGATGATGAATACCTTTAATCTTATGGACAATATGGATGGGCTAAGTGGTGGTGTGGCATTTATAAGTGCTTCCATACTTTTTGTATTTGCCTTAATGATGGAGCAGTTATTTGTTGCAACAATACTTGCTGTCTTTCTTGGAACTATTGCTGGATTTTTAAAACACAACTTCCCTCCTGCAAAAATTTTTATGGGAGAATGTGGAAGTGCATTTTTAGGATATTTCCTGGGTTCAACTGTCATACTTTTGACATTTTATAAATATGATAAACATCAAACATTTCTGCCTCTTTTTGCTCCACTGGTGGTATTTTCTGTCTTATTTTTTGATACACTTTCTGTTATATGGATAAGAAGAAAAAGAAGACTTCCCATATTTCAGGCAGACAGAAATCACCTTTCCCACCGCCTTGTGGACTTAGGGATGACAAACAAACAGGCAGTTTTGTTTATCTATCTTTTAGCACTCTGCACAGGAATAGGTGCACTTTTGCTTGGCAGTTTAAATATCTTTGGTGGTACTATCATTCTTTTACAGGTATTTATTATACTAACTATTGTCGGAATACTTGAAATGGCAGGAAGAAACAGAGAAAGGAATACAAATGGAAAAAAGGGCATGGATTGAAGTAGATATCAAAAAAATAATAAAAAATATAGAAACAATGAAAAGATATACAGGCAAGAAGTTTATGGCATGTGTGAAAGGAAACTGCTACGGTATGGGAATGAAAGAAATATCAGAAAAAATAGAACAATTTGTTGATTCATTCGGCGTGGCTACAACATCCGAAGCACTACAACTAAGGGAAATAGGGATAAAAAAACCTGTACTGGTAATGGGACCTGTCCTTTCAGAGGATGTGGAAGTTCTGATTATGAACAATATCCGTATCACCCTTTTCAGTGAAGAGATACTCAAAAAAATATCCGATGTTGTGAAAAAGAGAGATAGAGAGGCATCTGTTCATATCAAGATAGATACAGGACTTGGCAGGATAGGACTTATACCGGACAAGGCATCTGACTTTATAGAGAAGGCAGCATCTGTAAAAGGTATAAACATTGAGGGGATATTCAGCCACTTTGCCACAGCCGGCTGGAAGGATAAGGCATATGCAAAAGAACAGATGAGAAGATTCAATCATACCCTAAAAAGTATAGAAAAGTTCCACATTCCACTAAAACACATAGCAAACTCTCCAGCCATCCTTAATATCCCTGAGTCATATAAAAACTTTGATATGATACGGATTGGACTCCTACTGTTTGGTGTATATACAGAGAAACACCTTGTCAGAAAACTAACCCTTGAAAGAGCACTAAAAGGATACAGCAGGGTTCTTTATGTAAAGATAGTTCCTGCTGGAACATTTTTGAGTTATGGACTTACATACAGAACGAAAAGGAAAAGCCAGATAGCAACAGCAGGTATTGGATATGCAGATGGACTAAGACGGGGACTTTCTAACAACTTTCATTTTTTATGGAAGGGCAAAAAGGTAAAGATTGTAGGCAATATCTGTATGGACCAGTTACTTGTTGATACAACAGGTAAAAATGTAAAACAGGGTGATATATTGCAGGTATTTGGTGATAACCTTGAGATAGAGGATATGGCAGAAAAGATACATACAGTCCCACAGGAAGTTCTGTGTGGATTTGGAAGTGAAAGAATGGAAAAGATATACAGAACATAGGTCAAATGAAAAATAACAAAAAAAATTGTGAAAGGGAACTAAAAAAATACAGAGACATAATAGAAAAATATCTTGACAGTGCATTGCCATCAGTGGATGTAGAACCAAAAATCCTTCACAGGGCAATGAGATACAGTGTATTTTCAGGTGGCAAGAGGATAAGACCGCTTATTGTACTTGTTGTTTGCAGGATGTTAGGGTTGAAAGAAAAAAGAATGTTGCCAGTTGCCTGTGGTATTGAACTTATACATACATTTTCACTTATACATGATGACCTACCTGCAATGGACAATGATGACTTCAGAAGAGGCAAAAAGACCTGTCACAAACAATTCAACGAGGCAGTTGCTATACTGGCAGGAGATGCACTACTGACACTTGGTTTTAAACTGATTGCTGAGGCAGGCGATACACTTCTTATAAAAGAAACTGCTGATGCCATTGGCTCTGAGGGAATGGCAGGAGGACAGACACTTGACATAATCTACAAAAATAAAAGAATAGGACCAAAAAACAAAAAAGTTCTTGACCTCCTCAAAACAGGGAAACTGTTCCAGTTATGTTTTTCTGCACCTCTTTTTTTTACAAAAATTGAAAAAGGTAAAAAACAAAAGATACTATCCATAGCCAGAAACTTCGGGCTTGCATTTCAGATAAGGGATGACATGGAGGACAGGGAAGGTAATATAGATGAACTAAATTACCAGATGGAAAGGTATTATAAAAAAATAAGGCAGGATATCGCTTTTTTTGGGAATAAAGGGGCCCTTCTGTTATACTTAGTAGAGCATCTATATAAAGTTTGACATTAATTAAAAAATTTAATAGAATAGAAAGAACTATAAGGTGCGGAAGGAGGGACTAAATGGCACTTATACAGACAAGAGAACTTACAAAGGTATATACACTTGGGAAAAACAGAGAGGTGTTTGCACTGAATAAGGTAACAATGAGTATTGAAGAAGGAGAAATATTCGGAATTTTAGGCCCCAATGGCTCAGGCAAAACCACCTGCCTTAAACTACTTCTCGGCATTGCCTTTCCTACAGAAGGAGAAATAGAGATAATGGGAGAAAATCAGTTCTCCATCACAGCAAAGAAGAATATAGGGTTTCTTCCTGAAAACCCTTATTATTATGACTATCTTACAGGTCCGGAAATACTAAAGTTTTATGGAAAACTTTTTGATATACCATCTTCTGTGATAGCCAGCAGAACCGAAGAACTTCTCAAACTTGTAGGGCTATATGAAGCAAGAAACCTTGCACTCAAGCACTATTCAAAAGGTATGCTTGAAAGGATAGGGCTTGCAGCAAGTTTAATAAACGACCCGAAAATCCTTATTCTTGATGAGCCCACAACAGGACTTGACCCCATCGGATGTAAGGAAACAAGAGACCTGCTGATAAAACTACACCAGGCCGGTAAAACCATTTTGCTATCAAGCCACTTTCTTTCAGAAGTTGAAAGGGTCTGTACAAGAATAGCCATCTTCCACAGGGGATATCTACTAACATCAGGAACACTTAATGGTCTATTGAATGAATATCAGGCAGAAAATCTTGAGGCACTGTTCGTTAAAGCAATTGAAAAATTTGATACAGCAGAAGCAAAACAGGATGTTGTATAAACAAGGGGGAAAACAATGAGGAAGGCATGGATTATAGCCCTGAATACTTTTCAGGAATCACTGAGAAAAAAGACATTTTATATCCTGCTTGTGGTTGCCCTTGTAGTTATAGGGGCATCAAGATTTTTCTCTTTTCTTGCAGCAGAAGATGAGCTTAAAATGATAAAGGATGTGAGTTTTTCTACTATTGAGTTTTTCGGTGCTCTTATCGCTATATTCACTGCACTTGCTGCTGTATCAGGTGAGATAGAAAAACGGACCATCTATACACTCCTTTCAAAACCCATAACAAGAAGCAATTTCATAATAGGGAAGTTTATAGGCCAGTCCTTGATAATACTTCTGAATGTGGTTCTTATGAGTATATTTTTCATCGTATTGCTTTTCATAAAAAAGAGCCCACCCGATATAGAAACATTCAAAACAATATTGCTTATCTTCGTTGAACTTGTACTTATCGGCTCTATTACCCTATCAGTGGCAACATTTGCAACAGACGCATTTAATCTTATTTTTTCCTTCTTTCTTTATATTGTAGGACACCTAATATCTTACGGCAAAGGGCTTTTGGAGAGGGTTGAAAATATTGTCCTTAAAGGACTTGGAGAGATGTTGTACACAGTCATCCCAAACTATGAAAACTTTAATATAAAAGATAAGGTAGTTCTTGGAGTGAATGTAAGCTGGCAGTATGTGGGACAAACTATTCTATATGGCATTATCTATATAGTTATTGCAATACTGATAGGTATATATTTCTTCAA
>JAQVEU010000002.1 GCA_028697565.1 Candidatus Ratteibacteria bacterium | reverse complement strand
CTTCTTCCTGTCTTGTTCACGAAACAACTGCCCTTCCCTTTCTACTATGCCATATCAGCAGGAATTGCTTCCATTATAGGACATAACTTCTCTATATTTTTGAAAGGGAAAGGAGGCAAAGGGGTTTCCACTGGATTTGGAGTGGTTATAGGACTTTTCCCTATACCTGCATTATTCTCTCTTATTATATGGATTGTCATTGTTATTACAACCAGATATGTTTCTCTTGGGGCAATCACCGCCTCTATATTTCTTCCTCTCTTTATATACCTATTTCAAAACAACCTCCCCTCTATCTATACAGGTATTATAATATCTCTCTTAATTATCTATGCCCATAAGAGTAACATAAAGCGGCTGTTGAAAAAGGAAGAACATAAAATTAAATTACCATGGAAAAAAATATAGGTGTGCTGGGCGCAGGTGGCTGGGGAATAACACTCACCCTTCTGTTAGAAAAGCAGGGACACCGGCTCATACTCTGGGAGCCAGTAGAAAAAAATCTATCTATACTGAAAAAGAAGCGAGAAAGTCCTGACTACTTCCCTGATTTTAAAATCCCGGAGAGTGTTTATATAACTGGTTCTATAAAAGAAGTCATCTCTTGCTCAGATATTATTATACTTGTGGTAAGGTCAACCTTTTTTAGAAAGGCAGTGAAGCATCTAAAAAAGTTTTATAGGGGACAACCCATACTTGTAGGCACGAAAGGTATTGAAATATCAACAGAAAAAAGTATGTCGGAGATTCTGATATCTGAACTTGGAAGAGATATCCCTTTTGCTATTCTGTCAGGGCCAACCATTGCAAAGGAGATAGCAAAAGGGATGCCATCAGCAGCGGTTGTGGCAACCTATAAAAAAAATATCGGCATACTTTTTCAGAAAATGCTTGGTTGTGAGACACTAAGAATATATACCACCACAGATATAAAGGGAGTTGAGATAGGTGGTGCATTCAAGAATGTTATTGCCATTGGTGCAGGAATTGTTGACGGACTGGGGTTAGGTATCAACACAAAGTCCGCATATCTTACAAGAGGACTCAATGAAATGATTAAGATAGGATGCCGACTGGGAGGCAGAGAAAAAACATTCAGGGGACTTTCAGGCATTGGCGACATAATAACCACATCTTTCAGTCCTTTCAGCAGAAACAGGTCATTTGGAGAGGCAATCGTTAGAACAGGTAAGGAAAAATACCTAAAGGAAAACAAGATGGTCATAGAAGGACTTTTTTCAACAAAGACATTTTATAGATTAAGCAGAAAAATGAATATTGAGTTGCCTATTACTGAATCAATATATAAAATTATATATAAAAACGTCAGCCCTGAAATAGAAATTAAAAAACTGATGACGAGAAGACCCAAGAAAGAATGAAGAATAAAAAAGAAGAAAAATTTTATTATATAAGTGAGGTAAGTAAGATAGTTGAAGTACCTCCACATATAATCAGGTTCTGGGAAAAAGAACTCTCTTTTATAAAGCCATTAAGAGACCAGAAAGGACACAGGATATATACAGAAAAAGATATTGAAAAAATTAACAGAGTAAAATTTCTGGTCTATAATGAAGGATATAAGATAAAGGGTGCCAAAAAGAAATTGAGGGAGAATAATAAAAAAGAAAATAGAAAGGATATGAAAAAATTTCTTGAGGACATCTTACAGGAGATAAAGGAGATTAAAAAATGTTTACAATAGGACTTCTTGCATCAGGAAAAGGCAGTAATATTCAGGCAATCATAGAATATATAAAAACTGAAGGACTTTCTATAAAACCAGGAGTGGTATTAACTGACAATCCCTCATCAGGAGCCCTTGAGATAGCAAAAAGAGAGGGGATAGAACACCACTGTATACCAGAAAAAAAATATAAAACAATCCTCTCACAGAAAACAGAAAAAGAGTATGTAAGGGTATTAAAAGAATATAAGGTGGACCTTGTATGCCTTGCCGGTTTTATGAGGGTTATCAAAGAGGAACTTTTAGGAAGTTTCACAGGAAGAACTATCAATATACATCCATCACTCCTGCCTGCATTTCCTGGACTTGAGGCATGGAAACAGGCACTAAACTATGGAGTAAAATTTACTGGTTGTACTACCCACTTTGTGGAGGCAGATATTGATTCAGGACCTATCATCCTCCAGGCAGTAGTCCCTGTCCTTAAGGATGACACACCGGAAACATTGCATAAAAGGATACAGGAAAAGGAACATATTATATATCCCCTTACAATAAAACTTATAGCAGAAGGAAAACTTAGTATATCAGGAAGAAAGGTATATATCACAAGTTAAACGGAGAAAATCAAATGGAAAAAGTTATTATCAGAAAGGCAAAGATGGGGGATGTAAATCAGATAAGGCGGCTTATAAACAGTTTTGCAAATGAAGGGAAGATGCTCCCTGTGTCCTTAAATATGCTTTATGAACGGCTGAGAAACTTCTGGGTAGTAGAGATAGATAAAAAGGTTGCAGGATGTGCTGCTTTAAAAATTGTCTGGAAAGACCTTGGTGAGATAAGGTCTGTCGCAATAGCAAGGAAACATCAGGGAAGTGGCTATGGAAAGAACCTTGTGAAAAAAGCGCTGGAAGAGGCAGAACTACTGGAAATAAAAAAGGTTTTCACACTTACCTATATCCCTGAATTTTTTGGAAAGTTGGGGTTTGAGAAGATTATAAAGTCAAAACTGCCACATAAGGTATGGAGTGACTGTATCAACTGTCCTAAATTCCCAAGGTGTGATGAGACAGCAATGCTGAAGGTTCTAAAAAAATGAAAAAGATATTACTACTTTTATTTATTCTAACTATTGCAGTAGAAGCAAAAATTTTCATAGGAGACAATGTTTCTGTTAAAGAACCATCAGAGGAAGAGGTGCTTTTTATAGGTGATAAGATTGAAGTAAGTTCTATCCTTCAAAGTGAGTTCATTGGTATCGGCAGAAATATAAATATCTTTACTGATATAAAAGGCGACCTCATTTCCATTGGCTATAACACCGCCTTCTCCGGCAACGCTGCAAATGATATCTACATATTAGGCAATAATATAACCGTAAAAGGAAATTTCGGTGGAAGTGTTACTGTTTTAGGAAGAAATGTAAAGATAAAAGGGTACTGCAAAGGTAACATGCGGGTAAGTGCGGAAAATATAGAGATAGAAGGAACGGTAGAAGAAAAAACAATCCTGTGGGGGAAAAATATAGTCCTTTCCGGAGATTTTAATGATATCTCCATCTATGGCACATACTTCCACTTCACTCCTGAAACGGTTATTAAAGGTAATCTTACATATAGCATACCTGAAGAGGTGGATATCTCAAACCTGAAGGTCTACGGGACAACCGAATGGAAAAAACCCCTAAATGAGCATATGAAAGAAAAATTACACTTGAGGACACTGAAACGTTTTTATGGGTTCTTCTCTTTACTAATTCCTGTATTATTCACACTTCTGTTTTTCCCGAACCTATTCCAACAGACCGTTGATGTGTCAGGCAAAAGATTTATCTCCTCATTTTTTGCAGGGCTTGTTATGATAGTAGCAACCATCTTCTTTATACTCATATCTTTTATTACCATTATAGGTGTACCACTTGGACTTATTCTCTCTGTATTTTTCTCTGCACTTATATATATATCAAGGGTATTTCCCGCCATATTCATAGGCAGGAAGATTCTTTTTAAGATGAGGGACAAAACATCTACATGGATACTTGCTACACTTATAGGAACATTTCTTTTCACTACCATCTCAATATATCCACCAGCAAAGATTATTATGAACATCATCTGTATTCCTGCTGGTTGTGGAGCACTTTCTTCAGGAAGGATACAGATGTTTAAACGGCTTAGAGAAGAAAAAATACTCTGAAAAAGGAGGACAGAAAGATGAAGATAGTACTTGCCTATTCAGGTGGACTTGATACATCAGTAGCAATAAGGTGGCTGAAAGAGAAATATCATGCGGAGATTATATGTTACACCTCAAATATAGGGCAGACAGAGGATGAAAAACGACTGAAGGTAAAAGCCATAAATACAGGTGCCTCAAAACTATACTTTGATGACCTGCGACAGAAGTTTGTGAACGAGTATATCATCCCTGCACTGAAGGCAGGGGCAGTATATCAGGACAAGTATCCACTCGCCACCGCCTTATCCAGGCCACTTATTGTGGAAGGGATGGTAAATGTAGCAAAGAAAGAGAAAGCACAGGCAATTGCACATGGCTGTACAGGAAAAGGGAACGACCAGGTAAGATTTGAACTCACAACAAGGTATCTGGCACCTGAACTAAAGGTTATAGCACCTGTAAGGGAATGGGAGTTTATGTCAAGGGAAGAAGAGATAGAATATGCCAAAAAACACAATATCCCTGTATCTGTGACAAAGGCAAAGCCATACAGTATTGACTGGAACCTCTGGGGAATATCTATTGAGTGTGGCAAACTTGAAGACCCATGGAATGAACCACCTGATGATGCCTATCAGATTACTGCCTCTCCGGAGAAATCACCAGTAAAGCCAGAATATATCACCATTGGCTTTGAAAAGGGTGTCCCTGCATCCCTCAATGGGAAAAAGATAGAAACAATAAAACTTATTGAGGCGCTGACAGACATAGGGGGAAAACATGGCATCGGGAGGATTGATATGATAGAAGACCGCCTGGTAGGAATTAAGTCAAGAGAGATATATGAGGCACCTGCTGCGGTTATACTTCACACTGCACATAACGAACTTGAAAAACTCGTATTTTCAAGGGACCTTTTTGAATTCAAAAAGATGGTTGCCCAGAGATATTCACAACTTGTTTATTTTGGACAGTGGTTTTCACATATAAGGGAGTGTTTAGACGCATTTGTGAAGGAAAGCCAGAAGTTTGTTACAGGTGAGGTCCGACTAAAACTACACAAAGGAAACTGTATCATAACAGGAAGGAAGTCGCCTTATTCTCTATATAGTGAGACCCTGGCAACCTATACTGAAAAAGATATGTTTGACCATAAAGCAGCAGAGGGATTCCTTGAGATATTTGGGCTTCCTTCAAAACTTGAAGGCCTGCGTGCAAAAAAGAGATAACACTAATGGCATCAGGCAGTAATGTCAAGTTTTTCTAATAATATCTCGTTTACAAGTACCTCTTTTTTTATAAATCTTTTTATCTCATCAACACAAAATACTCCTATATCCTTCATACCTGAATTTACAATACCGGCAATATGAGGAGAGAGTAAAACATTTTTTAGTTTTCTTAAAGGACTGTCAGGAGGTGGTGGTTCTTCAGGATCTGTCACATCAAGACAGGCAAAAATCCTTTCCTTTTTGAGTTCCTCTATAAGTGCTGCCTCATCAATTATTTTCCCTCTTGCTGTATTAATAAATACTGCCCCATTCTTCATATTCTGGAAAAATTTTCTGTCTATCATCCCTTCTGTTGTTTTCAAAAATGGGGTGCATAAAGCAATAACATCACACCTTTCCGCAATCTCATAAAGAATTTCAACCTTTATTCCACCGAATTTTTCTATATCACCACTTGTCCAGAAAGGGTCATAAACAAGAATATTATCTGTCACATTTTTAAGTAACAAAACAAGGTTTTTTCCTACATTGGACATACTGATAACACCCACAGTAGATGTTCCAATCTCATTTGTATAAGTTAGCAGAAAATTATTTTCTCGCCAGTTTCCTGTGCTTTTTATATATTCATTCCACCATGGAATCTTTTTCACTCCTATAAGAACTAATCCAAAAGTTGTAATTGCAACATTCCTGCCAAGTATATTTGAGGCAGAACTGACCCTTACACCTTTTTTCATCAACTCCGGGTCAACCACTGTCTTGATTGTTCCTGCGGCATGGAATATAAACTTAAGAGATGGGGCAACTTTCAGTATAGAAACATCTAATTTTGGAGAGCCCCAACTGGTAACTATAATATCAGCATCTTTACAAAATACAGGTACAGGTGTCTTCCCATCCCATATAAAAACATCTCCTATCTTTTTGAGTTCTTCTATAACATCCTTGTCAAAAATTTTTCCTCCTACCCCTTCATATGTTAATAGAAGACATATCTTGACTTTTTTCATTGTATTTTCCCCCTTTACGAGTTTTATATTACAGCATATCTTTTCTCTCTTCAAATCCACTGGAAAATTTTCAAAGTTTAATCCCTAACTTCCCAATTATTAAGTAATATGTAGTCCTAATGTCTCTATCCGACCAAGATAATCTCTTTCTTCCTCTGTCCTAAGACAATCATCCATAAATACCCACACACAAAACTTCTTAAAAACTCTGCTATGCCTTGTCTATCCTGTCCCACATCTTCCAGTACAGGATGTAAACTATTCTTGCTTAAGGATGCTCCTGTGAAAACCTCAGAGAGATAACTATCTTCCCAGTGTATCTCCATGTGCTTTAAAGTAATATATATTACACCTTTTTTATCAGGTCAAGTGCCTATAGAAATAGAACTTTTGGAAAAAGGGCGAGAGAAAATAAAATATCTGTCTGTGGGAGATTATCTCTATTAAAGGGATTTGATGAAGAGATGAAAGAATGGATAATCAGGTGGTTTGGTTTCTTAAAAAAGGCGTGGTAAAATATCTCTATTACTTAACTTCTGAGAGGTTAAGGTTTAATCTATAATAGCAAGGATGTAAGGAGGAGAATATGTTTATAGGAACACAGTATTACAGGCCACCTTTCCCGGAGAAAAGATTCTGGGATGATGACCTAAACAGGATGAAAGATGCAGGAATAGATGTAGTACAACTCTGGGCATGCTGGGGATGGATTGAACCATCACCAGGTAGGTTTATCTTTGACGACTATGACACCCTTATTGAAAAAGCAGAGGCAAAAGGACTGAAAGTGGTAATAAGCACCATTGCTGAAATCCAGCCATTCTGGATAGAACGTGTTGTCCCTGAAGGTGTTATGATTGACCACACAGGACGAAAGGTACTCTCCTCCACAAGATGCGAGTGTATTGTGGGCATAACCCCGGGTGGATGCACTGACCATCCGAAGGTAAAGGAGTATATGGTCCGGTTTTTGAGTAAGATTGGTAAAAGATATGGAAAGCAAAAGACAGTTATTGGATGGGACTGCTGGAATGAGACAAGGTGGTGTGTTCACTCGGATGGATATGTATGCTACTGTCCTGAAACACTGAACAGGTTCCGGGAATTTTTGAAAAGAGAATATGGAGAGATAGAAGGACTGAATAGAGCATGGAAGCGCCGTTATACTAACTGGGCAGATGTGTACCCAGGGAGAGTCCCTGATGGAAGAAACTATACAGAGTGTATGGAATTTTTAAAATTCCTTACATGGAGGGCATCGGATATAATGAGGTTCCGTGCGCAGGCACTGAGAAAGGCAGGTGTAGAAAGTATTATATCTGCACACTGCGGTGCTCCTTCAATACTTTCTGGTGGATGGGGAACAGAACAACCACTATGCAGAGGAAATGACTGGGACTTTATAGAGTTTTTGGATGGGTTTGGCTGTTCACACTTCCCCTTTTGGGGAATGTTTGATGACAGTGAGTTTGGTGTGAGGGTTGAGGCAATACGTTCTGCTGTCTCTGAAAAAGTTTTATGGGTAAGCGAACTTCAGGGAGGCGCAGCCAGGAATGGACTATGTGCTCATACTCCTGTCAAGGCAGATACACAGCAGAGATGGGTATGGAATGCCTTCGGTAGAGGTGCAAAGGCAGTAATATTCTGGTGCTGGCGGGATGAGGTCTTTGGCAGAGAATCCGGTGGATTTGGTATTGCAGGAAACGACGGACTCGCAGATGAACGACTTGAGGCACTTAAAGAGACATCAGAGATTATTAAAAAATATAGTCCACTGCTTGATAGTTATAAACCAGTAGCTCCAGTTGTAGGTGTAATGTTTGAACCATCAAACTACTATCTTGAATGGTCGCAATATGGAAATGTTGATATGGCAATGAGAAGTTTAACTGGTTATCTCAAAGCACTGGAGCACCTAAATATCCCTTATGAAGTTGTTGAAAGTAGCCATCTTGAAGTTCTGAAAAAATTGAAGTTCCTTTTTCTCCCTTTCCCTTTAGTCATTTCAGAAAAAACATCACAGGCACTGGAGGACTTTGTTAAAAACGGTGGGGTTATACTCTCTGAAGCAGATACAGGGGCATTTGACACACTGGGCTTTTATCGGTATCCAGGGAAAGAGAGAACACCATCTTATAAACTTGGAATATATTCAGAAATAGAAAGACAGCCCATTGAACACGAAAGTTTTACCTTAAAAATAGACGGTAAGATATTTCGTATGAAGGCAGGGTTTTGGATAAGTCCTCTATCCACTGATAGACATAGGATTTTAGCGAGAGACAGTAAGGGACGGGTTATCGCAGTAGCAGGAGCAACAGGCAAAGGGACGGTCTATGGACTTGGCACCTTTATAGGGGCTCATTATAACAGGGGTGACAGAATATTTGATAAAAACTTTACGGGTCTCATATGGCACTTACTTGAAAAACATGGGTGTATCCCTGATGTCCGTGTACATCTGACTGATAAAAAAGATGGAAAGAATCTAATATACAGATATGGCAAAAGTAGTAATGGAGAACTCCTTTTTATTATTAACCCCTCGGATAACAAAAAGGCATTCCTTGAAGTCCCTTCAGAGATTATCAGAGACAAATACATTATTAACATCAAAGAGGGGAAAAAGATATACCCGGAGAGGAAAGGAAAAGCAAAATTGAACATCCCGCTTAAAATACAGCCAGGCGAATGGAACCTATTTTTGTTAAAGAAGTAAGGAGAGAATGCAGAAGTTGAGATATGTAGGTAACACCTCCATAGTTCTGGAAAAGATATCAGATAAAGGCATTTTATAAGTGGAAGAGGAGTTTTTACAATGGGCAATTATATAGATAATCCAGATGTTTTTAATCCATCTTTTACTGAATGGCTGATAGAGTATAATTCCTAATCGTCCACACCAGTTGTTGGTCTATCTATCTCCTATGGAATGTCTATCTCAAAAACAGGGAGGGCAAAGTGTTACCAAAGTGTTACCTATATACCCAACTTGTACAAAAATTTTGTCAAGTGGAAATATTTGTTGTAAAATTTAAGCAAAACATAGGAGGGAGATATGAAACTTTCAGGGATAAGTGATGAGGCAGGACAGGCAATAGAGAAACAGATACAGGCACACAAAGAACTTGGATGGGAATATCTTGAACTGCGGAATGTTGATGGAGAGGCAATTACACTGATGCCAGATAAGAAGTTTGATGGTATCTTTGAAAAGGTAGTGGCATCAGGACTAAAGGTATCCTGTTTTGCCAGTTGTATCGCCAACTGGGCAACAGAAATCTCAGGGAACTTCCAGAAAGATGTGGATGAACTCAAGATGTCTATACCACGGATGCACAGGTTCAATACAAAGTATATAAGGGTGATGTCCTGGCCCAATAATAAACAAGACCCCCTACCAGATGAAGAGTGGGGAAAAGAGGCAATAAAAAGGATGAAAGAACTGACAAAAATTGCTGAGGATGGTGGAGTAGTACTTGTCCATGAAAACTGCAGTGGCTGGGGAGAACCATCAAATAATATGGTAGTTCTTGCACAGGAGATAAACTCACCTGCCTTCAGGTTGCTTTTTGACACAGGAAATGTCGTGTTTGACACATCAGAAGACCCTATGGAATTTTATCTGAAGGTAAGGCCATATATTGAGTATGTCCACATAAAGGACTATACAATCCTTGAAGATGGAAATCGTAAGGCAACCTATCCCGGAGAAGGGAAGGCAAAGGTAAAGGAGATATTGCAACAATTGAAAAAATCAGGGTATAATAGTTTTATTTCTATAGAGCCGCACCTTGCAAGTGTAGTCCATGAAGGTAAAGTGGGAGACCCTGAGGTTACATATCAGACATATATCACCTACGGGAAAAAACTTATGGGTCTTATAAGTGGATTATGATGAAAGAAAAGGTTATAGTAGCAAGGTGTGAGTCTTATGAAAAAGATGTAGTTGAAGAGGCAGTAAACAGGATTTTTCATCTCGCCGGTATTCAGTCCATACATCCTGAAAAGGTCCTGTTCAAGCCCAATATGCTGTCAGCAAGGTACCCAGAAGAAGGGGTGACAACACATCCTGCTGTGCTTGAAACAAGTGTACGGCTATGTCCCTGTCCACAAAAGGTCATAGGTGATAGCCCTGCCAATATAAACAAACCAATAGAATTATACTGGGAAAGGTGTGGATATAAAAATGCATCAGAAATTACAGGTATTCCACTTGTAAAATTCAGTAAGTCAATACTGATAGAACTATATGTATCCGGTAAAAAAATACAGGTGCCTGTCACTGACTATGTGCGTGACTTTAAGATATTTAATATAGGCAAACTGAAGACGCACAACCTTACAGTTATAACCTCTGCCTTGAAAAACCTGTATGGGCTCATACCTGGATTCCACAAAAGTGTACTGCACAGCAAATTTGTCTCTCCTTTTGAGTTTTCTGATTTTCTTGTTTCTTACTATACAGCAATCAGAAGATATGTGTTCTTCAATATGGTTGATGCAGTTATCTCTATGGAGGGAGATGGACCTTCTGCGGGAAACCTAAGGCATACGAACTATCTCATCGGAGGGAGTGATGCAGTTGCAGTGGATATGGTATGCTGTTATCTGATAGGAGTAAAACCGAATGATGTCCCATATCTTAAAATATACAAAGACCTATATGGACTGCCCGATGTAGAAGTTGTAGGTGATACACTTATCCCTGTGAAAAATTTTATTGTCCAAGGAAGGAAGAGCAGCAGATTGTTTTCCACCAGAGTTTTTAAGCCATTTCTACATTTCTTTGCACGATATTTCAGTGCCATACCTGTTATAGACCCTGCTATATGCAGGAAGTGTTATGCCTGTAGAGAGGTCTGTCCTGTAAAGGCAATATCAGAAAACTTGCAATTTAACAGCAAAAGGTGTATAAATTGTCTATGCTGTTTTGAGGCCTGTCCTTATAAAGCGATTAAAGTAAAGAAGAGTTTTATTGCCCGACTTTTTACATAAAAAGGGGGAGAAAATGAATAAGAAGATAGGGGTAATTAACTATAACATCTCCAATCTAACACTTGAAGAACTTTTTAGATGGTGTAATGAAAACAATGTGGGTTATGTTGAACTGCAAAGAAAAGATGTATGGGCAGATATTGCAAAGTCAGAAAATAGCATATCAGAGGTTGCACGGCTACTTCAAAAATATGGTGTCAAAATATCCCAGATATCCAGTGGCAGTGACTTTCTACAAAAAACAGATGATGAACTTAACAGACAGATATGGATGGTAGGAGAGATGTGTAAGATGATAAAAGACCTTGGATTTAGCCAGCTGCGGATAGATGGCGGGTGGCCTAAGGAAGGTGTGGATGAAAAGGACTATAAGGCACTTGTGCTGAAAGGTGTATCAATGGTTACAGAGATATCAGAAAAGGAAGATGTATATCTCGCATTAGATAACCATGGGACACTAACAAATAACTACCCTTTTCTCCTTGATATTCTACAAACGGTGAACTCAAAACACTTAGGGACAAACCTTGATACAATGAACTACAGATGGTATGGATATGAAGTTGATGAACTTCCTGATATCTACAGAAAGGTTGCCCCTTATGCCTTTCATACGCATATAAAAGACGGAACCGGCTCCAGAGAAAACTACAAAGGCACTGTTTTAGGTGAAGGAGAGATACCACTCTTGGATGCCATAAATATACTTAAAGATAGCGGTTATGATGGTGTATGGTGTGCAGAATATGAAGGAAAAGAAGGGGCAGATGGTTATAAAAAGTGTGTGGAGTGGTTAAAGAAAAATATATAAAAGAGTGGGAGTGGTTGATGAAAAGGGAACGTTGGGGAAGTAAATTAGGAATAATTCTGGCAGTGGCAGGGAGTGCTATAGGTCTGGGAAATTTTTTGAGGTTCCCTGTTCAGGCAGCAAGAAATGGTGGTGGTGCATTTATGATTCCATATTTTGTTGCCCTTTTTCTCATGGGCATTCCCCTTATGTGGATTGAGTGGACCATCGGAAGGTTTGGAGGAGGATTTGGACATGGTACAGCACCAGGGATATTTCATACTCTCTGGCAGAAAAACAGATTTATAAAGTATTTCGGAGTAATAGGCATATTTGGACCTATAGTTATATTTATATATTACATCTACATAGAGTCGTGGCTACTTGGATACAGTTTCTTTTCCATCACAGGAAGATATGCCGGTATTGTGGATAAAACAGGGATGGTTTCTTTTTTGCGGGGATATCAGGGAATTGTAAAAAATGAGTTTTTTTCAGGAATTATAACTGCCTATATATTTTTTCTGATAACATTTGCTTTAAATATCCTTATAGTACTCTTCGGAATTAAAAGAGGTATTGAAAGAGTATGTAGAATAGCCTTTCCAACACTCTTCATACTTGCACTTGTTATTATGGTTAGAACATTCACTCTTCACTCCCCTTTTGATATATCCTGGACACCTTACAATGGACTTGGATTTCTTTGGAATCCTGATTTCTGTGCCCTCAAAGATGCAAGAGTCTGGCTGGCAGCAGCAGGTCAGATATTTTTTACACTCAGCGTTGGAATAGGGGTTATACTTACATATGCAAGCTACCTTACAAAAAATGATGATGTATTACTTTCAGGGCTTACAGCAGCAAGTACAAACGAGATTGCCGAGGTAATACTGGGCGGAAGTATCGTGATACCTGCTGCATATGTATTTTTCGGTCCTTATGGTATATCAGAGGTAGCACAGCAGGGTGCATTTGACCTTGGTTTTGTTACTATGCCACTGATATTGAAAACATTACCTGTAGGAATGTTCTTTGCATTTTTATGGTTCTTACTTCTTTTTCTTGCAGGAATTACATCTTCTATATCTCTTGCACAGCCAGCCATTGCATTCCTTGAGGATGAGTTTAATATCTCTAAAAGGAAGGCGGTGACCATATTTGCAGTAGTATGCTTTATACTCTCACACATTTCAATCATCTTTCTTTCAAAAGGGGCGGTAGATGAACTTGACTTCTGGGGGGGAACATTTGCACTCGTAGTATTTGCCACAGTGGAAACTATACTCTTTGCCTGGATCTTCGGTATTGATAAGGCATGGGAGGAGATGCATTCCGGTTCTGACATACAAATTCCTTTGATATATAAATTTATTATCCGGTATATAACACCTCTCTTCCTACTATTTATACTCGCCTTCTGGACATACCAGCAGGCAATACCAACACTTATGCTAAAAGGAATTCCTGAAGAGAATATCCCTGTCGTTATTTTTACAAGGATTACTCTTCTGTTGCTGTTTCTGATAATATGTTTTCTGGTAAAGAAAGCATGGGAGAAGAAAAAGGTATGAGGACTAGTGGAATTTTCTTTATGGTTTTATCATGGTGTAGTATCCTCTATATTACAATTTTCTGTATACTAAAGATATTTAAAGGGGACAGGAGGGAATAAAAGATGTGGATACCAGTAATTATACTTGGATGTCTGGGAATTTTTTTTGGTACGTTTCTTACCTACTTTAGTATAAAATTCAAAACAGAGGAAAACCCTTTATTAAAAAACCTCTATGAACTTATGCCCAACGCTAACTGTGGTGCCTGTGGACTTGCTGGCTGTAGTGCCTTTGCAGAGGCAATGGCTGAAGGCAAAATAGAACCATCAAGGTGTGTGCTGATGACCGATGAAAGTATTCAAAAAATATGTTCACTGTTAGGTATAGAAACAGAAAAAAGAGAAAGACAGGTGGCAAGGGTACTTTGTTCAGGAGGCAACAATGCAAAGAGAAGATTTGAATATAAGACCATTCAGACATGTAATGCAGTTAGTGGCCTCTTTAACACAAACCTTGAATGCAGTTATGGGTGTCTCGGAATGGGTGATTGTGTAAGGATATGTCCTTTTGATGTAATTTATATGGATGATAACAACCTTCCTGTAATAGATAGTGAAAAATGTACAGGGTGTGGTAAGTGTGTTGCCATATGTCCCAAAAATATCATAAAACTTATATCAGCAGACAAAAATATCTATATTGCCTGTTCATCTCATGATAGAGGACCCATAGTAATAAAGGCCTGCAAAACAGGATGTATAGGATGTGGTAGATGTGTAAAGGTTTGCCCCCAACAGGCAATAACAATGGAAGACAACCTACCTGTCATTGACTATAATAAGTGTGACAACTGCGGAAGGTGTGTAGAAGAGTGTCCTAAAAAGGTTATATTTGATGCCTCTCTGAAAGAAAAACAGGGAGTCCTTGCTTGAAGAATGGATGAAAAAAATATAAAATTGACTATTGCCTACAAGGGAACAACATTTTCTGGATGGCAGAAACAGAAAAAAGGAAGTACCATACAGGGAACCATTGAAAAAGCACTTAAAAAAATAACAGAAGAAGATATAAAAATTATTGGTTGTGGTAGAACTGATAGTGGAGTTCATTCCCTGTCATATAATGCAAACTTTAAAACAAGGTCTCGCCTCACACCTCTACAGATTAAAAAGGCACTCAATGCCATCCTACCTGCTGATATCTATATAAAAAGTGCTGAGTTGGTACGTTCTAACTTTCACAGCAGGTACTCTGCCAAAAAAAAGACATATAGATATCTCATTATTTGCAGTGAAAAAAGTCCTTTCTTAAATGGACTTGCCTGTTATATCAAAGAAAGGCCTGATATGTATCTTATGAAGAGGGCAGCAAAACACTTTATAGGCAAACATAACTTTTCTGCCTTTCAGGCAGCAGGAAGCAGTATAAAAGACGCAACAAGAAGGATATATAGGATTACTATCAGGGAAGAAAAGTTTACCATTGCCCCTGAAGTAAATGTTATATCAATAGAAATCACCGCAGATGGTTTTCTGTACAAGATGGCAAGGAATATAGCAGGAACACTTATCCATGCTGGTCTCGAGAAACTTTCAGCAGAAGATATACCAGAACTTATTGCCTCAGGTGACAGGAAGAAAGTTCCACCAACAGCACCCCCTGAAGGGCTATATCTGAAAAAGGTGCTCTATTAAAATGGATGATATTAAAAAGATACTGGCAAAGAAGTGTAGCAGTTTTCGGGAAAACTTTCCGTTATCTCTTATAACAAGTTTCAGGACAGGGGGACCCGCAAGATTCTTTATTTCACCTTTAGATATAAAAGAAGTAAAAACAATAGTTGCCCTATGTCTGGAACATAATGTCCCTTTCTTAGTCATCGGCAGTGGGACAAATATCCTCATAAGTGATAAAGGATTTGATGGTGTGGTAATATCCACAAAAGACATCAACAGGATTACGGTAGATGGAGATGATATATACTGCCAGCCAGGGGTCCTGCTTTCAACGATATTAAAGGAATGCATCAGAAATTCTCTTAAAGGATTGGAGTTCTTATCAGGTATCCCGGGAACAGCAGGCGGTGCTGCTATATCAAATGCAGGGCTTAAAGAAGAGTGGCTATCAGACAGAATTTTAAGGGTTGATGTGTTTTCACTTTCAGATATTGAAGAAAAGGCACTGACAAGAGAAGAGATACACTTTGACTATAGAAAAAGCGGACTGGAAGGGTACTTTATCACAGGTATACTACTTCATCTGAACAAGGGGAAACAGGAAGATATAAAAGGTGTTATAGCAACCTATATGAAAAAGCGGATAGAGACCCAGCCACTTAACTATCCTTCTGCTGGCAGTATATTCAAAAACCCATCCGGCCTTTTTGCCGGGAACCTTATAGAAAGATGTGGACTGAAAGGATATAGCATAGGAGATGCCTGCATATCTGAGAAACATGCCAATTTTATAATAAATAAAGGCAAAGCCACATCAGAAGAGATATACAAACTTATATCTATTGTTAAAGAACAGGTGAAAATACAGTATAATATAGAACTTGAAACGGAAATAAAACTTATAGGCAACTTCGGGGAGTAAAATATGAAAATAGTGGTACTGTATGGTGGTAATAGTCCTGAAAGAGAGGTCTCTTTACTTTCAGGGAAAGCAGTGGGAAAGGCACTGAGAAGGAAAGGACATAATATACTACTTCTTGATACAGCAAAAAATACCTTTGTTAAAAACATTCTCAAGGCAAGTCCTGACTGTGTTTTTGTAGCACTCCATGGAGAAAGAGGGGAAGACGGGATAGTACAGGGACTACTTGAAACACTTAATATCCCATATACGGGCTCGGGTGTTCGTGCATCAGCCATATGTATGAACAAAATTGTCACAAAAAAAATACTCACATACCACAAAATTCCAACACCTGCATTTGTAGAGGTACAGAAAGATAAGTGTCCCAGATTACCATTTTCTTTTCCTGCCGTTGTAAAACCTGCGAATATGGGTTCAACCATAGGGATAAAGGTTGTACATAATAAAAAAGAGATGTTGACTGCAATAAAAGAGTGCTTCAAACTTGATAGTGAGGTCTTTATTGAGGAATATATAAAAGGAACTGAGGTCACAGTGGGTATACTGGGTAATCAAAAGCCAGAGTTATTACCTGTGATTGAGATAGAGACAGCGACAGGTTTTTATGACTATAAGGCAAAGTATACACCCGGAGGAAGCAGGCACATAATACCTGCAAGGATAGACAAAAAAATTGTGAAAAAAATAGAATGTATTGCTCTTAATACATATAAAATACTTGGATGCTCCGGATTTGCAAGAATGGAGATTATTGTAAGGAAAGGCACACCTTATGTTCTTGATGTAAATACCATACCAGGAATGACAGATACAAGTTTATTGCCTGATGCTGCGCGGGCAAAAGGAATTTCGTTTGATGAACTGTGCGAGAAAATAGTAAAACTTGGGATTGAAAGATGTCAAAAACAGAAGAAAGAGTAAAAGAGGTAAGACAGCAGATATGGAAAAAGCGGAAGAAAAGGCTCAAAACAGTTTCCTCTATTTTAGGAGTTATCCTGCTGATTATGGTGATACTAAACGGAAAAAAGATTCTAACAGATGTCTTCTGGAATATGGAGATATTTAAGGTAAAGGAAGTAAAGGTCACCCCGGAGAAGGCACGGCCATTGCTCACAGGAACACTTGAGATAGAAAATCTCGGAAATCTCCTTTTTCTTGATATAGATGAACTACATAGCAGGGTATCAAAAATAAAAGAGGTGGAAAGTTCTTATATAACAAAGGAGTTTCCATCTACATTAAGGATTGATGTTATTCTGAGAAAACCATGGGCGCTTATAGAAAAACCATCAGGTATAATATTCATAGACAGGGAAGGGAAAATTATTGAGGCATCTGAAAGTCCTGCTCATCTTATAAAGGTTGAGGGAATAGATGTAGGGAAAGACAGTATTGCAGAAAATGAGATATGGAAACTTGATGTTTTACAGGAGATTGAAAGATGGTATAATTATTACAATATCCAGAGATATTTCAAAATGGATAAGATAACAATAATAAAGCCCACAGAAGTCATATTGACTAATACGGAAAATATGGAAAAAAACAGAAAAATTATAATAACAGGTGATAATACAGAAGAGCAGTTTCAAAAAATACAGATTATCCTTGAGGAATGTGGAAAAACGGGAAAGGACTTTGAATACATTGATGCAAGATTTCAAAACCCAGCAGTAAAATACAGAAAACAACAAACCAATGAATGACAATATCATTACCGCACTTGACATAGGAACAAGTAAAATCTTTGGAGCTTCTGCTCTTATAAAAGATACAGGGATTGAGATTATTGCCACCGATATCCAGAATCTTCCCGAAGAGGTAATAATAAAGGGCAGGGTTGTGGATATGGAAGAGGCAACTAATGCTATATATTCCGTATTAAAAAACCTTGAGGGGAAAATAGGAGAAAGTATTAACTGGGTTAACATAGGAATAGGAGGAGGTCACCTCAAAGGGGAAAATTATACAAAAAGTATCTCTATAGAACCTGCTGGCAGAGAGATAAATGAAAATGACCTGCAACTTCTAAGGAGAGAGATAAACAGTGCCGTAATCGCTGAAAAAGGACCAGACAAAAAAATACTCTATACCACACCACAGTACTATAAGATAGATGATATGAACATAAAAAAGAAAGAACCTGTGGGGATGCATGGAAATGTACTGGAGATGTCTGTCCACAGTATCACAGTAGATGCAAATCCACACAAGGATATCAAAAACTGTATACAAAGCGCAGGTGCACAGGTTGATGATGCAGACACATATCCACACTCATGGGCATCCGCAGAGGCAGCCCTTACAGAAGAAGAAAAAAAGGTCGGATGTCTCCTTATTGATATAGGGAAAGGAACAACTGATATATGTTTTTTTACAGAAGGTATTATTATAGCCACAAGTTCAATAAAATTTGGTGGATGGAACATAGATAATGACCTCTCAAAAATTTTACATACTCCTTTAAACTACGCAGAAGAACTTAAAAAGAATTATGGATTTGCCAGCTACCCTTTACTTAAAAAAGATAACAATGCTGTTCTTTCACAGACAGTTGAGATCATCAGCACTTCCGGTAAACTTACAAAAAATGTCACTATTGGACAGATATCAAACATCGTCTATGACCGACTTAACGACATTTTTACAAGATATATAAAACCCATTATTATGCGTACTGGTGAGGCCTGTCTCGCAGGTGCAAGCACAGTAATAACAGGAGGAGGGGCAAAAATAAAAGACATAACAATATTTTCAGAAGAGGTGCTTGGACTACCTACCAGAATAGGGATACCCAAGAACATTCTGGATATAGACCCCGCCTACCATCAGCCAGAATTCAGTACCGGAATAGGGCTTATTATACTGGCATCAAAACAGGTAAGACAACACAAAAAGAAAGACTCCTTACAGAAGATAAAAAGAATATTTGAAAAATGGTTCTAAATGTAGTATGGATAAAAGGGCTAAAGGAAGACCATAAATGGCTAAATATATAGAGGAAAATGAAAGTAATGGGGTAATAAATGTAAAGGTTGTAGGTGTGGGAAATGCTGGAAATAATATTGTCTCCAGAATATATGGAAAGATAGAAGGTGTAAAATTTGTTGTTTTCAACACTGACGCAAATGCTCTGAAATATGCAAAAGCAGACCTTAAGATACAGATAGGTGAAAAGACCACGCATGGCAGAGGAACAGGGACGGACCCTGAGAAAGGTAAGTTTGCAGCGAATGAAGACAAAGAAAAGATATCAGAGGCACTAAAAAATACCAATATTGTCTTTCTTGTTGCAGGATTAGGAGGTGGTACAGGGACAGGTAGTTCTCCTGTAATAGCAAAATTGGCAAAGGAAAATATCTCAAGTGGTGCTATTGTTATAGCCATCGTTACCACTCCATTTGATTTTGAAGGAGAGAAAAGGATTAACTTTGCGACAAATGGTATCTCTGCACTTGAATCAAATGTAGACACCCTTATACACATACCCAATCAGAAACTATATGAAATTGTTGAGGATAACATATCTATGGCAGATGCATTCGGCAGGATTGATGAACGTATATTGAATATTATTACAGCCATCTCTGACCTTATCTGTAAACCAAAACTTCTTGATATTGACTTTGCTGATATATGCACAGTAGTAGAAAATGCTGGAAGAGGAATAGTAGGACTTGGCTACGGAAAGGGTGAAGGCAGAATAGAAAATGCTGCCAGAGATACGATAAACGACCCGCTGATAGAGAAGGATGACATAATGGAAGCAAGAAATGTCTTGATAAGCATCACAGGGAGTAAAGACCTTACCCTGAAAGAGTTTGGGGAAGCAATGGCCATCATTCAGAACAGGATATCCTCACCATCAAAAAAGTTAGGAATAACAATAGACCCCTCTCTTGACAACGAGGTAAAGATTACCCTTATTGCCACAGGTATTGGAAGCATACCAAAAGAGCCAAAAAAGCACATACAGGAAACAAAAAGCAACGAAGAGTTGCCATTAGGTAAAGTAGAAAGCGAGCCCTATGATGATGATCTCGCTCCGTCATTGAGAAAAAAACAAGGAAGGGGATAATAATGAAGGTAGGTATATGCAATGAGATGTTTCAGGGGTGGGAACTGGAAAAGATATTCTCTTTTGTGAAAGAAGTGGGCTACCAGGGTATTGAGATAGCCCCATTCACTCTCGGGGACTCAGTAGATGTAATACCAGTAGAAACTGTTAAAAAAATAAGGGAACTTTCCAGCAGATATAATCTTGCAGTTATAGGAACACACTGGCTACTGACAAAACCTGAGGGGCTCTCTGTCTCATCAAGTAATAAAGAACTACGGCATAAAACAGCAGAATATCTCTCTAAACTGATATACTTCACCGCTAATATAGGTGGTTCCATTATGGTATTTGGCTCACCCAAACAGAGAAATATCCAGGAAGGGCAAACAGCAGAAGAGGTCAAGGAAAATGTAAAAGAGGTACTAAAAAAGGTTCTTAAAGATTGCGAGAAAAAAAATATTTTTTTATGTCTGGAGCCACTGGCAAGGACAGAAACAAACTTTATAAATACCGCAGCAGAGGCGATAGATATCATAGAAGAAATGTCACATCCCTACCTTAAACTTCACCTGGATGTAAAGGCAATGAGTGATGAACAAAAACCGATACCCGAGATAATAAAAGAAGGGAGAAAGCATCTTAAACACTTCCATATAAATGACAAAAATTTAGGGGGACCTGGTTCAGGAGATATTGACTACAAACCAATTATTGACACACTGAAGGAGATAGGATATGATGGATGGCTCTCGGTGGAGGTGTTTGACTTTTCCCCCGGGCCAGAAGTTATAGCAAAAAACAGTATCAACTACATCAAAAAATTTTTATAACAAAAGGAGGAGACACTATGTTAAAGAAGCGACTTTTTACGCCAGGGCCAACCTCTGTTCCTGAAGAGGTCCTGTTAGAGATGGCTTCCCCTGTTATGCACCACAGGACAGACGAGTTTATTAAAATTGCAGGGGAGGTGTTTGAAGACCTAAAGTATGTCTTCCAGACAAAGAATGATGTGTTTATCATTGCCTCATCAGGGACAGGTGCAATGGAAGCATCTGTGGTAAATTTTCTTTCTGAAGGAGACAGGGTAATAGTAATATCCGGTGGAAAGTTTGGAGAAAGGTTCAAGGATATAGCCCTTGCCTATAAATTAGATGTAATCCCTGTGGAACTTGAGTGGGGCAAAAAAATGAGCACTGACAGGATAAAGGACCTCCTTGAAAAGAACTCTAGTGTAAAGGCGGTCTTTGGAACACTATGTGAAACATCCACAGGAACACACTTTGATATAAAA
This sequence comes from Candidatus Ratteibacteria bacterium, assembly GCA_028697565.1. Classification (GTDB taxonomy): domain Bacteria; phylum Ratteibacteria; class UBA8468; order B48-G9; family JAFGKM01; genus JAAYXZ01. Next base: position 4,381 of record JAQVEU010000002.1, on the reverse strand, counting down.
TGCCTTGGCGAGATAGTATCACATTATGAGAACACGTTATTTGTTGTGGATACAATAAGTTCCCTTGGTGCTATCCCCTGCCTCACAGATGAGTGGAAGATAGATGTTGTGGTTACTGGCTCCCAGAAAGCGTTTATGCTACCGCCAGGTCTCTCATTTATCTCTGTAAGTGAGAAGGCATGGAAAAAGGCAGAAACATCAAATCTGCCAAAGTATTACTTTAATCTCAAAAAGTATAAAAAGACACTTGCCAAAAATGACTTCCCGTTTACCATTCCTGTGTCCCTTGTGGTGGGTCTCAGAAAGTCATTGAATATCATCAAGACAACCGGTATTGAAAAGATATGGGAAGAACACCATCTCCGCGGTGAGGCAACAAGACAGGCAATGGTAGCAGCAGGACTTAAACTCCTTTCAGAATCTCCCTCTGACGCAGTAACAGCAGTAGTCCTTCCAGAAGGTATAGACGGAGAGAAACTGGTAAAGGTTTTGAGGACAAAGTATGGTATGTCTATAGCAGGTGGACAGGACCACCTCAAAGGTAAAATCATAAGAATCTCACACCTCGGATGGCAGGATGAGTTTGATGTCCTTACTGCAATAACTGGCGTGGGTGTAGGCCTTAAAGAAATGGGTTGTGAGATTGACATTGAAAAAGGGTTATCTGTCGCCCGTCAGATTCTCTTCCCTTCACAATAATACCCTCTGAACAAGGAAGAGACAAATAAAAACCGACGCTAATAATTACAAACATTCGGGATAGTATTATAAAAAAGTTACCACCTTTTAGTACTTTTATACAACTCTCTTTTTTGGTGGGAGGTGCACGCTTCCTTTGTGCAGGCTATGTACGGCTTCCATAATACCTTCTGCAAAGGTCGGATGACAGTATAATATCTTCTCAAGGTCATTTATCTTTAGTCTATTTGAAATTGCTATGGTGGAAAGACATACAAGTTCAGTGGCTCCTTTCCCTATGATATGAATCCCCACTATCCTTTCCGTCCCCTTTTCGGCAATCACCTTAAAAAACCCATCTGTTTTTTTGTCAGCATATGCACGGCCAAGTGCAGAATAGGGAAATTTACCAACAACTACATCAATCTCCTGTTCTTTTGCCTTTTCTTCAGTAAGTCCACACACACCTATCTCAGGGTCTGTAAATATAACCTCAGGGATAACACCATAGTCAATAACTTCATCTTTCCCGCAGATATTTTCCGCAGCAATCTCTCCTTCCCGTGTGGCAACATAGGCAAGTTGATACTTCCCATTTACATCTCCGACTGCATAGACCCCATCTATATTTGTCCTCAATCGCTCATCTGTGTTAATTCCCTTTCTATCTGCTATGATGCCATTAAGTTCCGGTATATTAGGTGACACCCCAACGGATACAAAGACCTTTTCTGCCTCAATCATCTCACACCCGGTAAGTTTTTGGTTAAGATGTACCTCAATTCCTCTTTTCTCAAATTGTCTTTTTAGAATATCTGTGAGCTCTCTGTCTTTCCCAGGAAGAAGGGTATCCATCATCTCATAAATTTTTACCTTCACCCCAAACTTATTTAATATAGATGCATACTCACATCCAATAAATCCGCCTCCTATGATGGCAACACTTTCAGGAAGTTTCTGGAACTGCCAGATATGGTCTGAAACAATCACCCTGCCATCACTTTTGAAGCAGTCAGGAACAAAAGAGGAGGCACCTGTCGCAATTACAACATTATCTCCTGTATATGTCTTTCCGTTGACCTCAACTGTTTTTATATCCAAAAACTTCGCCTTCCCTTTTATTACCTCTACCCCATAACTTTTAAGGAGCATACTTATACCTGTCCTTAGTTTTAGAACTACTTCGTTGAGCACCTCATCTAAAACCTTGCTCCAGTCAAAATATACTTTCTTCTCAATGCATCTATATCTTGAAGGAGAGGCCTCTTCAGAAACGCCGTATAGTGCCTTTGTCGGGATACATCCCCTGTTAAGACATACCCCTCCAAGAGCAAGTTCCTCAATAAGAATAGTCCTCTTCCCTGCATGAGAACATCTTATAGCGCAGGGATAACCTGCAGGCCCCCCTCCCACAACTATAACATCATACCTTTCCATCTTTTTCCCCTTTGATTATAAAGTCGGTCGCTTCATTTAAATCATTAAAAATAAAGTCGGGTCTTATCTCCCAATTTTCGGTTTCCTTAACATTCCTTGTTTTACCGGATAGAACTAGTATGGTTTTAAGTCCTACCTCTTTTCCTGCTTTTACATCTATCTCTGAGTCCCCTATAAAAAATACGTTGTGAAATTTTATATCCCCTAGGTCTTCAATCGCCTTGTAGAACAGCCCCGGCTTTGGTTTTCTGCACCCGCAGTTCTCTTCGGCAGTATGTGTGCAGTAGTAGACCCCTGCCAGTTCAATGCCTTCCTTCTTTAAGACATCCTTCATCTTCTCTGTAATATCATTAAGGTCGTCTAATGTAAACAGTCCCTTATTCACCCCCGCCTGATTGGAAATTATAATAATCTGGTATCCACTATTGTACAACCTTTTCAGTCCATCAATAGCACCATCTATAAATCTGAACTCACCCCAGTTCTTTATATAGTCATCGGGTGTAAATATAGAAATAACACCATCCCTGTCAAGAAATACTGTCTTCATTTTAGTTTTTACTTTATTATAGTAATTTGCATCCAAAAATTATAGCAATACCAATTGAGTTCGCCAGTGTTAGAATTTTTATTCCCTCGACTTGAGGGAAAAATCTATATCCTCGTCCCTCATATGGGGAGGAACTATGTTTCTCCTTCTTTTATTAAAGGAAGGTCAGGATGGATTTTTAGAATCCCCCCTTTTCATCCCCCTTTAATAAAGGGGAAATATAAGGAACCCCCTCTCAAAGGGAGAAGAATTTAGAGAGTATACTCTCTTTCAGAAGAGACACTATGCTTATAATGAAATCAATCTGGCATTAAAAGAATGGGATCGTCTCTTTAAGCCCAAGCATTATGTTCATATTCTGGACTGCCTGGCCCGCTGCACCTTTCACAAGGTTATCAATAGATGATATGACAACGAGTGTTCTGTTATCTACGAGTTTAATCCCTATATCACAGAAATTGGTATTCACGATATTTTTCACTGAGGGAGACAGACCATAGTCCATAACCCTTACAAATGGCTCATTTTCATATATCCCTTCATAAATCTCCTGTATCTTCTCTTCTGCCATTTCACTTGTAAGCATTACATAACAGGTAGAGAGTATTCCCTGATTATAGGGAACAAGGTGTGGAACAAATACTATAGAATACCCTGTCCCCCCACCTATCCTGTTTATTACTTCTTCCATCTCAGGAGAGTGTCTGTGCTCCCCTATCTTGTATGCCTTTATATTTTCATTACACTCAACAAAAAGGTTACCAAAAGAGAGAGCTCTACCCGCACCTGTCACACCACTTTTTGAGTCTACAAATACCTTCTTATCTATAAGGTTGTTTTTTACAAGAGGATAAAGTGCCAATATTACCGATGTAGGATAACACCCGGGGTTGGCAACAAAGTCCGTATTCTTTATCTCTTCTCTATTTAGTTCGGGAAGGCCATATACAAATCTACTGTTTAACTGGGGGCAGGTATGCTTCACATACCACCGTTCATATGTCTTGATGTCATCAAACCTGAAGTCAGCACTGAGGTCTATAATTTTTTTCCCCATCTCTACAAGTGGTGGGACAAATTTCATTGAGACAGAATGAGGAAGTGCAAGAAACACAACATCACAGTTTTTCTCTATGTCTTTCCAGTCGGGGCTATTTTTACACCTTAAACGGATAAGTCCTTTCAGACGTGGCATTATCTCTGTTATCTCGGGTGTCCCTTCTTCAGAAGCGACAAAGCCAGCAGTAATCTCTGCTTCAGGATGAGAGACAATAAGTTCTACAAGTTTTTGTCCCGCATACCCGGAAACTCCAAATATACCTACCCTGTACATATTTATTAAACCTCATTTATACTATAAGTAGCGAGTAGTAAGTAGATAGATAAATCCCTTCTCCCTCCCCTTTCTCCCCTTTTCCAAAGGGGAGAACCTTTAATAAAGAGGATATTGGGGATTTCTTTATATCTCGCTACTTGCTACTCTATACTTCACAGGCAACATAGTTAACTGATTATCTACATTATCTCTTTGTCCACTGGAACCTCTTTCTCGCACCCTTCTGCCCGTACTTCTTCCTTTCCTTCATTCTCGGGTCTCTTGTAAGCAGTCCATACTCCCTTAACTTTGAAGTTAGAGAAGGGTTATACTTGGCAATTGCCCTGGAAATTCCTAACTTTACAGCATCCACCTGACCTGATGGCCCACCACCTGAAACC
>JAQVEU010000059.1 GCA_028697565.1 Candidatus Ratteibacteria bacterium | reverse complement strand
TGCTCTTACCCATCGCAATTTCTTACTTCGCTCCCCTGAAATCCTAAAAATTCAGGATTTCAGCCTGCGACCTCTACGATGTCAACGTAGCACTCTATCCAGCTGAGCTAACCGCCCGGGAGAAACTAGTTAATAGTTATCAGTGATTAGTGGTTAGTGGTCAGTAAAAAATTATTACTAACTATCACTAACCACTGCTTTTATGTTTTATACTAATCACTTATCACTAATCACTGCCTTTACTCACTGCTTTTACTCACTATTTTGATTCTCTGTATAATTTTATCATTTTTCCACAGGGATTGTAAACATCATCAAATCTGGGAGGGATTACTTTCCACTACTGCATCTATCTCATATGCCATCCGTTTTATCTCATTCCTGTCAAAGTTGTCTTTGAACCTTATCAGATACTTCCATACACCCTTGCCCTTTTTTACGGGTGGAAAGGAAGGACCTGAATAAAATAGTTCATATCCTTTTTCCTTTATATACCTCTCTACCATATCTTTTTTCCGTTCAAGCACATCCTTTTTGGCACTCTTTACCTCTATTTTCACTATCTCGACAAAAGGTGGATAAAGTAGTTGCCTTCTTATGTCGAGTTCCCTTCTATAAAATATATCAGGATTGTTTTCTACAAGTGCTTTATATACTTCAAGATTAGGACTTCTTGTCTGTATAATGAGATTACATTCAGGATTATTTATCATACTCCTTATCTCGCTTACCATAATAAAAAATTTCTCTTCACTGTTATAGTCAGGAATATTGAGAAAACTTTCACCACTTATTATTACCACAAGAGAAAATTTTTGCTGTCTCATAACTTTTTTAACAGCAGATGTACCTATAATAATATCAAAGTCCTCTGAGACATCGGATACATTACCTGTAAATTTTAGAGTTCTGAAATCAGGATAGTAGTCCTTGAGCACCCTGAACATCTTTTCAATGCCATAGACCCTTTCCCCTATCTTTTTACTTCCACACGAGGGACACCTCTTTTCAAAAGGTATTGTTGTCTTACAGAATCTGCACAGCAAATTTTTTCCATCATCTGAAAGTATCATAGCGGACCCACAGGAACTACAGGTAAACCTATACTCACACTTCTCACACCTTAAGAGATTTGAACTACCCTTCCTGTTGTGGATAAGGGCAACCTTTTCTTTTCTAATAAGTGCCTCTTCAAACAGAGAAAGGGTATCAGACACAAAAAAGGTGATGTCTTTGTCTGTCGTTTTTCTGCTCATAAAAAATGTATGGACAGAAGGAAGTGCCTCCCCATTATAAATCTCCTGACTGCCTTTCCCATTGTGAATATCAAGATACTCACCAAGGGAAAAACATACCTCCCCTATTATAAGTGGTATCTGATGGTATAAACACCTGAAGTCAGCAACCTCACAGGCATTGTATTTAGGTGTCTGCTGTTCATTATAGGAAGGGTCATTTGCTTTGTCCACAACAATAAGTTTTATATCTTCCACTGGTGAAAAAACAGCAATTCTTGTCCCTATGATAACAAGATTTTGCTCTGTTAACATTCTGAGCCACAGTGAGAGCTTATCGCTCTTTGGCAGTTCTGAGTGGAACAGAACGACCTGTCCTTCTCTGATAGAAGAAAACTCTTTATAATACTCCTCTGCCATAGAGGACTCTGGAAATAAAAACAAGATAGAACCATTTTTAGTAGAAGAAATTATCTCTTTATATACTTCTCCTTTTCTTCTGTGTGAAAGAAATTGCAGGTATCTTTTTGAATAACTGTGTGAGGCAAACAGTTCTGTCTTTTGTTTTGAGGGAATACTGGCAGGAGAGTGATACTTCAGTGGTAGCCCACCCACCATCGTAAAAAGTGCCTGACCTAAAGAAGAGAAATACCTTTCGGCTATAAAGGAAGATATTGCAAATTGTTCTTCCCCTATAAGTGGAAAATCATCATAGACCTTAAGTATATTCTTGCAATCTGTAAAACTTTTGTTCTCACACTCCTTTATTTTTACAACGAGCCCTGTCTTTCTCTGTCTTCCAAAGGACACACGCACCCTGGCACCTTTATGTATCTTGTCTGAAAATTTTCCCGGAAGATAGTCAAATGTCCTATCTACGGGTATATCAAAAGCAACCTCAACTATTTTCATTTAACCTATCCCTCAAGGCCCTTATATAGTCAGGGTTGGTTCCACAACATCCACCTATGAATTTTACTCCACCTCTCACCATCTCTATACAGTTATTAGCAAACTCATCAATACCTTCAGGATATATAACTTTCCCATTCAAAAGATGTGGCTGTCCTGCATTGGGTTTTGCCCACAGGGTAATATCTGTAAGACCCCTTAATTGTTTGACAATTTTTATCATCTCACGACTTGAGACACCACAATTTATCCCAAGAACATCAATACCTTCTCTCTCAGCAAATTTCACTATCTCCTCCAATCCCTGCCCCATAAGTGTTTTAGGGCTATCACCCGATGTGAAAGTTATGGAAGGAAGAATAAAAACATCTATCTTTTCCTTGATAGAATAGAAGGCAACCTTCATCTCCTCAATGTCTTGAAATGTCTCAAGGAGTATGAAGTCCACACCTGATTTTGTTAATATCTCTGCCTGTTGCAGAAAGGTATCACCTGCCTCTTTATGTGTCAGATTTCCATATGGCTCAAGTAGTTCTCCTATAGGACCTATATCTCCTGCAATAGCAACATCTTTCTCTCCTTTTGCGTTTAGGGCAACCTTTACAGCATTTGAGTTGATATGGAATAACTCTTCTGCCAGTCCTTTTTTAGCAATCTGTATCCTATTAGCACCAAAGGTATCTGTAAGTATAACCTCTGCTCCGGATTCAATATATTCAGTGTGTATCTTCTTTATAAGGTCTGGTTGCTCTATAACGGCGAGTTCCGGCGTCTTCCCTCTATATCCAAGTTTTTCTAAATATGTGCCCATACTCCCATCTGTTATCACTACACCCGTTTTCTGTATTATTTTTTGTAATCTCACTGCCCCTTCCTTTGGGAAACAACCCCATTAAGAAAACAATAACAGGTATTACCCACTGTTTTTACATTATAGCCCCCTTCAAGCAAAAGGAAAATGTTTGTTTTAATTTCAGAAATCTTTTTCCCCATCTGGTAGTAATGTATATCCTCAAGAGTCATATTGAGAAGTGGGTCGGAACAGTGGGCATCAAACCCCAGAGAGATACCAAGCAGGTCAGGAGAAAAACTCCTGATAATATCTATTGCCTTTTCAAACTTTTTCATATAGGACTCTGCTGAACTACCTGGAAACACAGGGAAATTATAACAATTACTGAAGGAGGTAGTTCCTGTTCCCGGGAAGGCAGGATGCTGATGGAGTGAGACATATATAACCCCTTCTGTGTCTTTCAACAGTTCTTCTGTACCGTTGCCATGATGTCCATCTATATCCAAAACAGCAATCTTTATTTTGTGCTCTTTTAGAACTTTTTTCACTGCAACTGCAATGTTATTAAAATAGCAAAACCCACCAACTGTATTTCTACCAGCATGATGTCCTGGTGGCCTCGCAAGTGAGAATCCAATCTCACCGTCAAGAGAGAAAAAGGCGGCATTTACAGCAGAGCCACAGGACAGGGCAGCATAGTGATATATATCAGGAATATTCGGTGTATCAGGGTCATAAAAACTGTTTTCTTTAACCTTCCTTATCAGTTCTTCCGTATGGGCAAGTAATAGTTCTTCTTCGCTGCATGGCACAGGAGATATAAACTCACCCATACCCTTTTTTTGAAGAACCATCTTTATTGCCTTTACCCTTTCAGGAGAGTCAGGATGTCCTGGCTCACTGTATTTTATAAACTCATCCGAGTATAGAATCTTCATAATAGATATTTACCTATCAAGGAAGTAGAGAAGTTCCCGCATATCCACAAATCTTTCTGCACTATTATGTTTTGTTGCTATATCAATAATATATTGTATATTCTCAGGAATTTCAAAGTTGAGTTCAGTGTATATCTTTTGTATTGTCTTCCCAAAAGAGTATATGTCCGACCTGATATCTCCTTCCATACCTTTCATCCGTTCAGGAGCAATATAGCCCTCAGTTCCACCATTGGAACTTTCTTTCTGCTGTAATCTATGCAGGAAAAATACCTTCTTTGTTGCCAGACCGAAGTCAGTCATCTTAACTTTGTCAAGTGTATATGAGATAAGTATATTGGATGGGTTAATATCCTTGTGAACAATTCCATTTCTATGGATGTATTCCAGCCCATATGCTACATTTTTTATTATATCTAATACATTTTCCTGATTAAAAATCTCTGGCCTTGTCCTTATCGCTTTTGCCAGGTCTGTATCCATAAATTCCATAAAACTGAAAAGGTTGCCATCCTGCTGTTTCATTCCGAATACCTTTACTATGTTCGGATGTTCTAACATCATTGCAATTTTAACCTCTTTTATAAATCTCTTTATCTGCGACCTGTCCAGCCGTCTTGGATGAAGAACCTTAACGGCTATTATTGAGTTATACTTGGGCAGATTGTCTATACTCCGTGCCTTATATACAGTTGCAAAACCGCCAGAACCGACCATCTCCTCTAAAACATAGCCCTCAATAATATATCCGGGCCTTACTCTCATCTCCATTTTTTATTCCTATCAGGTTTAATTCATTATTTTATCATTAAACCCATACTTAATCCATATTTATTTCCCCTTGATTTTTTCTTTCAAAGGGGTATAATTTGACTGTGGGGATAAAGTTAGAGGAAGTAAAAAATGCCTTTCTCTACATAGATAACTCCATCATAGAAGGGAAGATTACAGAGATAGACCATACCGAAAAGAAGGTTTTGTTTGAATTCAATCCGGACTCACCTACAATAACTGCAGAGATGGGAAAACGAGGTGAGGTATTTTTTGAGTATAAAGGTAACAGGTATTTTGTATCAGGAAAGGTATTTTTCCAGCCACCTTTAAAGGCGCTAATAGTAGTAGAGAGCAATATAGAAATAGAGAGAAGACAATATTTTAGAAAAGAGACCCCTGCCCTACCTGCCATTGTATCTTATACATCGGGAGTATTTAAAAAAAGACGCGACATCAAAGCCACAGTTTTAAATATATGCGAAAAGGGAGCAAGAATAGAAATATCCGAACCATTAGACAAAAACACTCACTATGATATAGAAACATCTTTTCCTTACCATCATACAAAGATTGACTTCAAGGCATCTTTTTCTATAAAAAATTTCAGGCAGTATCGTAATATATTTATATATGGCATCTACTTCTCAGAAATGGACATAACCTCTGAAACCAATCTCAAAAAATACCTTATGGTTTGAAAATAACTACAAGCATATTAACTCTATACCTGCAAGACCATAGTTAAAGAGGGATAGTTCTTCCCTGACAGTCATCTCATCTTCAAAGGCAGCAGGACCACACCACATATTGTCATCACCTTCTCTTTCGTGTAGTGGACCCCATGAGTTTTGAAGAGAGGATACCAGTTCCACAGATATAGTATTTTTCCCTTTTTTTACAAGTGGGGTAATTTCAAGTATGTGGGGAGACCACAAAATATCCCCTGCCTCTTTTCCATTAACCCTTATCTTGAAAAGTATTCCTGATGCCTTGACGAGCCGGACAAATACCTTTTCCTTTTTCCCTGTAAAAGTAAAAAATGATTTATAGACCATCCTGCCACTATAAAAAGGGTATCCCTGTCTTACTATAGAGTCACCACTGAGGGTTTTTTGTTCTCTCACAATCTTGCCTCTATAATGGTCTATAAGTTCAACACCAAAGTTTCCTACAATATAGGCGGGTTCAACCTCGGTAAGGA
>JAQVEU010000058.1 GCA_028697565.1 Candidatus Ratteibacteria bacterium | reverse complement strand
CCACCTATAAATAAACTCTAAATCCAAAACACTAAACTTAAAAGTAAGGATATTTATTCTCGCTACTTGCTACTCTTATATTAAACTCTAAATCCAAAACACTAAACCTAAAAATCCTCTCTAACCACCCCCACCTAATCCTCCCCCCTTATATGGGGAGGAAGAGAAGGGAACTTCCCCCCTCTTCCTCTTTTATGGGGAGAGAGTAGGGTGAGAAATATATGTCTCCTGTATTTTCATAATCCCATCCGAGACCGCCTTTGATGATATTGTCGCACCTGTGATGGCATCTATGGTCCCTTCACTGCTATATTTTTTCAGATACAACTGGTTGCCTGACTTACCTGAAAACTGGTCAAGAAATGATTTTTCAGTTATTCTGGCACCCAGCCCTGGTGTCTCTGTGTGTTCCAGTATTCTTACACCTTTGATATTGCCTTCTATGTCAAAGCCCACCTTGATAACAATAGGACCACCATAACCTGCCTGGACAATGTGGTATATCCTGCCAAGAGGTTTTTTATCACCATCATATACAGCGACATAGCCATTTTCTTCAACAAACTCCACACCTTCTGGGAATATCTCTCTGTAGAGTTGCTGCTCTTCCTGTTTTTTCTGCTCATCAATCTTCGGCTTGGTTACCTTATATACCTGTGCGAGAAGATAGCCCACAAGTGTAGTTATTATCAGTATTACCAGCAGTCCTGTTATGATATCTTTCTTTTTCATTTCTTACTCTTTACCAGACCGAACTTTTTTGGCATTGTAAATTTATCTATTAAAGGGACAAACATATTCATAAATATTATAGAGTATGCGACACCTTCTGGATAACTGCCTTTAAGCCGTATGAGTGAGGTAATAATACCGCAGCCAATCCCGAAGATAATTTTTCCTTTTGACGTTATAGGAGATGTTACATAGTCAGTAGCCATAAAGAATGCACCTAAAATCAGCCCACCTGCCAGTATATGGAACATTGGGTTCTGTCCTGTAAGGGCAGTAATAACTGCCACAGTAAGTATGTATGATACAGGGATATGCCATGTAATTATTTTTCTTGCAAGAAGGAAGATTGCACCTACAAGAAGTAGAAGGATACTGGTTTCCCCGAGGCATCCAGCTCTGTTGCCTATGAACATATCCCAGAGAGAAGGAAGTTGCCCACCAATCCCTTCCTTCATTATACCTAACGGTGTGGCTGTTGTGATGGCATTCACCCTGTATGATAGCGGTGCTACAAACTGTGTCATCTCCAGTGGAAATGATACAGTAAGTATTGTCCTTGCAGCGAGTGCAGGATTGAATATGTTAAACCCAATGCCACCAAATAGTTCTTTCACAAGGAATATTGCGAGGAACCCACCTATGGCAGCCATCCAGAGCGGAATGGAAGGTGGCAGAACAAAAGATAATAGAACTCCTGTGACCACAGCACTTCCATCAAATGCCTTAACTTTTTTGTAGAATATAAGGTGGCTAACAACCTCTCCAATATAACAGGATATAATACAGGTAAGGATGACCATAAGTGCTGAAGGACCAAAAAAGTATATAGCAGCCGCAGTCGCAGGAAGTAAGGAAATAACCACGCTCCACATAATTTTTGTGGTGGTCTCACGACTATGCATATGTGGTGAACACCTTATCTCTGTCATTTTACTTCTACCTTTCTTATCTCTGCCTTTGCCCACTTAAAGAGGTCTACCAGTGGACGTTTTGCAGGGCAGATATAACTGCAACATCCACACTCAATACAGTCAGATACATTAAACTCATTACATCTGTCCCATTTCTGGTTCTCTGCATATTTACCTAAATCAGCAGGAACAAGACGCATAGGGCATACCTCAACACACTTACCACATCTTATACACGGCTGGATATTCTCCGGTAAGTCCTCCTCAGGAAGAACAAGTATCCCTGATGTCCCTTTTATTACAGGGGTGTCAGTAGTGTATACCTGTATCCCCATCATAGGACCACCTAATATAATCTTCATTCCCTCTTTTATTTCAGCACCGCAGTATTCAAGAACTTTTGAGACAGGTGTGCCAATCCTTACACGAAGATTTTTGGGGTTTCTTACCAGCCCTGTAACTGTGAGCACCCTTTCAATAAGCGGATGTCCTTCACAGACCGCATCTCTTACTGCCAGTGCTGTCTGGACATTAAAGACCACACAGCCAACATCTATTGGTAAGCCCCCAGATGGGACCTCTTTATTCAGGACGGACTTAATCAGGTGTTTTTCACTTCCCTGAGGGTATTTTTCTAACAGAACCTTTATCTCTATGGGTGTATCAGCACCAAATTTATTTATAGTATCTCTCAGTAATGGGACAAGGTCCCTTTTATTGCTTTCAATCCCGATATAACTCTTTTTTGCTTTCAGTGTTCTTGATATAATAATCAGCCCTTCTACTACCCTGTCTGCCTCTTCCTTCATCACACGGTAGTCAGCAGTTAAAAATGGCTCACACTCACAACCATTAAGAAGTACACACTCTGCCTTCTTGCCAGGTGGGATGGTAAGTTTTACTGCGGAAGGGAAGGCAGCACCACCCATACCTACTATGCCTGACTCTCTTATGATGGATACTATCTCTTCTGTCTTGAGTTCCTGCCAGTTTCTCTTTGTGGGTTCAATAGAGGTATCTTTTCCGTCATTTTCTATCACAACAGCAGGAGAGGTTTTGCCACCTGGTAGAGGACATTTTTCTATCCCTGTCACAGTTCCTGAAATACTTGAGTGGATAGCACTGCTGATAAAACCAGCATTTTCACCTATAAGTTGTCCCTTTAAAACAGTATCACCTTTTTTAACGACTGGATTGGATGGGATACCTGTATGCTGGGATAAAGGAATAACTACCTTTTCAGGTGGTTGAAGGTTCTCAATTACCTTCTCTTTGCTTATCTCTTTGAAGTCAATAAGTTTTACACCGCCTTGAAACATTTTTATGCTCCGAATTTATCAAGTTTTAGTGCATATGCAAGTAAAAGATACATAATCTCCTTAGAATGTATTCTGCCTAATATCCCCTTTGCACACTCTCTTTCTGTAAACCTTTTTACATCATCCGGTATGGCATAGGGAGAGTTTATAAGAAGTGGAAGGGGATGCCATGAGTGGGACCTCATAAGTGAAGGTGTTGAGTGGTCCCCTGTGATTGCAATGGCACCGAACTTCATCTTCTTTATATTCCGCAGATAGGTATCTGCTTCCTCCAATATCTTTACCTTTGCATCAAAGTTTCCATCCTCCCCATAACTGTCTGTCTTTTTGATATGGAGAAAGAAAAAGTCATACCTGTTGTATATTTCCTGTAAGGCACCTATTTCACTTTCAATGGTATCACAGCCCTCTATGATATCCATACCTACAACCTTTGCCACACCTTTATACATTGGATATGTTGCAATACAAGCAGAATGGAGTTTATATTTTTCACTGAATCCCTTGATGTCAGGCAGTTTTGATATACCTCTGAATAACAGTCCTTTTGCCTTTGTATCAACATCTTTTAGTGCCTCCATCACCTGACTTTCAAGTTTCCTTAATACCTCTGCTGTTTTTTCGGATTGGCTATCCAGTGCCTTGATAGGTTTTAGTGGTTGTCCTTCTTTTTGTGGGTCGTTTTCTGAAACAGAAGGATGAAGTCCTTTACCTTTCAGGACAATGGCGCACCTGTGTTCTTTGACTGTATATATGGATACATTAACACCTGCTATCTCTTTTATTTTTTCTGATAGGAGGGACACAATCTTCTGATTCTCTTCTGTCGCAATCCTTCCGGCACGTCTATCAAGAACTATCCTGTCAGGACTGATGGTGGCAAAGTTTCCTCTTATGGCTATATCGTCTCTTCCAAGAGGAACTCCAATGCCTAAACATTCAAGGACGCCTCTGCCAATCTGTGTTTCTATGGGGTCGTATCCAAAGAGTGCAATATGTCCGGGACCGCTTCCAGGTGTTATACCACTTAGCACAGGGATGGTAAGTCCACATGAACTACCCTCTGCCATCTCATCAAGAAAAGGGATGTGTGCTGTTTCAAGTTCGGTTTTCCCTGTTTCTATATTTGGGAGTCCACCAACTCCATCTAATACTACCAGCAGTATCTTACTGTCAGTTGCTTTTATTATGTCAGGAAGAATCTTGTCATATTCCATATCTTTCTCCCGTTTTGAAAAAAGTTCCGATTAGTTTATAATATATTATCCATAAAGTCAATATATTTGCTTTTGACTTATTACTTAATGTTATATATCATTGCAACTCCAATCGGGAATTTAGGGGACATCACATTCAGGGCAGTGGATGTATTGAAAGATGTGGATGTTATACTCTGTGAGGATACAAGAGAGGCACTCAAACTCTTAAACCACTTTGATATAAAAAAGCCCCTTTTGAGTTATTACAAAGATAACGAGAGGTATCGGCTAAAGAAGGCAATAGAACTTCTTTTACAAGGCAAAGATGTGGCACTTATATGCGACAGAGGAACCCCCGGGATTTCAGACCCTGCATATTTACTGGTAAGAGAGGCATACAGGAATGGAATCCCTGTGACTCCTGTTCCAGGTCCATCTGCACTGACTGCTGCTATGTCTGTGTGTGGACTGCCGACGGACAGGACTGTTTTTTATGGGTTCCTGCCAAGGAAGAAAGGGAAGAAAAAGAAAATATTGGAGTTGCTGACAGAGAGGGAGGAGACCATCATTTTCTATGAGTCAGTCCACAGAATTAAAGAGACACTGACCTTTATAAAAGAACTTTTTGCTGACAGGGAGATGACACTTTGCAGGGAACTGACAAAAAAGTTTGAAGAGATAAAAACAGGCAGTGTTGAAGACATCTGTGAGTATTATAAAGATAAGGAACTAAAAGGAGAGTTTGTAATAATTATAAGGGGGAAGACATAAATGTTTATGAAATTTTTTAGAAAGAAGAAGAATATGAAGATTATCCTCTGGGTGGTTGCAATACTGATTATCCCTGGTTTTATTATATGGGGCGTTGGAATAGGTGGAGGCGATAAGGGGCAATACTATGTTGCTACTGTGAACAGGGAACATATTACCCTCAGGGAATATTATATGGAACTTGGTAGGGTTGAAGAAGAATACAGGAGGATATTCGGGGATAAGGCATCTGAACTTTTCAAAGGGCTTAACATTGAACAGGGAATTCTTGAGAGTATGATAAGAGAAAAACTGCTTCTTCAGGAGGCAAGAAAAAGAAGAATACGGGTGTTGAACAATGAAATAGTGGAAGTTGTTAAGTCAGACCCTGCCTTTCAAGATGAAAAGGGAAGGTTTGATGAAAGGAGATATAGGGAGGTTATATCTTCCTATCCACCTGAGGAACTGCGCAAAATAGAAGATGAGCTGAGAAAAAGGATAATGATAGAAAAACTAAAGGAGATGGTTGTTGCAGAAGGGAATGTATCTGTATCAGATGAAGAAGTGGAAAGATATATAAAAGAAAACCAGATAAAAGATGTGGATAGGGAATCAATAAAAAGAAGGTTGTTGTGGCAGGCGAGAGAAAATTACTTCAATCAGTGGTATGCAAATAAAAGAAAAAGTTCAAAGGTTGAGATATATCTTTCTTTTGAACAACCTTCTGCTCCGGGAAATAGTAGATAATAAGTAGCAAAGGATTATAAGATTGGCAAATTTGAAGATTCAAAGATTAAAAAGTCCCCAACTCATCAGATTTTCTAATTTTTGTTATAAAAATAGCGAAAGAAATGGAGGAAAATGGTAGAGATAAGACCTTTTCGTGGCTATAGATATAATCTGGATAGGGTAGGTGATATAAGCAGGGTTATTGCCCCTCCATGGGATGTTATTGATAGCCGGATGGAAGGGCAACT
>JAQVEU010000057.1 GCA_028697565.1 Candidatus Ratteibacteria bacterium | reverse complement strand
TTTAGGTTTCCTTATATGTGGAAATATCTCATGGCTGACTGTCTTTGTTATTTTAAATATCTCTATGGGAATAAGATACATGCCTTCTGAGAAACGACTGGAAAAACTTATAGAAAAGACGAGTTCCAAAGGCAAAAGTTAATATATAAGTAAGTAATATATTAGCGTTAGAAAGTTTTTATCTGCTTTTCCTCCCCATATGAGGGGGGAGGATATAGGTGGGGGTGGAGAGTATAGGAAAAGTTTTCACCCTCCCCTTTATCCCCTCCCCTCTGAGGGAGGGGCAAAAAGGAAAGAAAGTATAGCAAAATCCATCCTAACCTTCCTTTACAAAAGGAAGGAATTAAAAAAGAGTTCCCCTCTTTGGAAAGAGGGGTTAGGGGAGATTTTAAATAAAATCCATCCCAACCTTCCTTTAACAAAGGAAGGGGAACTACCCCAGTTCCCCCCTTTATTAAAGCGGTTCTTCCCTTTTGCAAGGGAAGTCAGAAGGGATTTCGGGGGTTAGAGGGGATTTTTAGGTTTAGTGTTTTGGATTTAGAGTTTATTTATAGGTTGGGGTGAACAAGTGTGCCAAATTCCACCCTCACCCTGTTTCCCTCTCTAATCAAGGGCGAGGGATTGGAGTAGGGAGAAAATTACTTTTATAATCTAATACATTACTACAAAAAATAAAGCGGGATACGGGATTCGAACCCGCGCTCCGAGCTTGGGAAGCTCGTACTCTACCCCTGAGTTAATCCCGCAGATAAAGAATTTTACATTTCACAATTGCCTGTGTCAATACAAACTATCCTGTTTGTCCAAATTTTTTCAGTTCCTCCAGAATTCCTAAAGGCACAGTATCTTCAAGATTCCCTATATTTTCCCTGGGAACACTTTTTATATCTTTTACACTATAAAGATAAAGGGTCCCATCGGAATTGTTCTCTGCAATATATCTTGCTGCCTCCTTCCGTGAATTAAAAAGCACCTCTTTTCTTTCTTGAACAGGAATTTTCATAAGTTCGTATTCATCAATTCCTCTTATAGAAGCATAAAACAAACTTCCCAATACCAGTCCTTTTGTCAGAGATATTTCTTCAACTGTTTCTTCTCCTACAGTAATTCCTGTGCTGACTGCTTCTTCAGGAGACAGACAAAGGTAATGTTTTGGACTGACCCTGTACCTTTTAACTTCCTTTTCCATAAAACCCCTTTATATTATACCTTTTTTCCTTTGCCTTTTCACTTCACCTCACCCGTCTTGCACTTCGTGCTTCGGTCAACGGGGGCAGTTCACCAACTCACTGCCCTTGCCAAACAATGCTCGTTATTCCTCGCACCAGCACCCCTCTCTCCTCAAGGACGAGGGAATTTTAGTATACTTTTAATTCGTAAATAATATACATTTACTTGCCCTTGACAGTATCTATTTAAAAGGTATAATATATAACTTGAAAAAAACCAAATCTTAAAAAAATACTTTTTCATTTTAACAAGGAGGGATGTATGGGAAAGATGAAGTTAAGACCGCTTGGAGATAGAATAGTGGTTGAGCCGCTAGAAGCAGAAGAAAAGACGAAGGGAGGTATTATACTTCCTGACACAGCAAAAGAAAAACCGCAGGAAGGAAAGGTTGTGGCTGTCGGTAAAGGGAAAACCGATGACAGCGGAAAGTTGGTACCAATGGAGGTAAAGGTCGGTGATAAGGTTCTGTACGGCAAGTACGCCGGAACAGAAATAACCATTGAAGGCAAGGAATATATGATATTAAGGGAAGAGGATGTCCTTGCTGTTATTGAAGACAAATAAAAACAACGGAGGTGTTCTATGGCAAAGCAGATAATACTTGGAGAAGAAGCAAGAAGAAAGTTGTTAGAAGGTATGGGTATAATGGCAGATACCCTAAAACCAACACTTGGTCCTAAGGGCAGATGTGCTGTGCTTGAAAAAAAGTTTGGCTCTCCAACCGTAATCAATGATGGTGTAAGTATAGCCAAGGAAATTGAATTAGAGGACCCTGTGGTCAATTTAGGGGCGCAACTTCTCAGGGAAGTTGCCTCAAAAACAAATGATGTTGCTGGAGATGGAACCACAACTGCTTCAATCCTTTCTCTTGCAATTGCAAAGGAAGGATTTAAAAATGTGGCAGCCGGCGCAAATCCTGTCCATTTAAGGAGAGGTATAGAAAAAGCAGTAAAGGCAGTAGTGGAACGGCTGAAATCAATGAGTAAGCCCATTAAGGACAAGAATGAAATCCAGCAGGTTGCAACTATTGCTGCTGCCAATGATGTTGAGATAGGGAAAATTATAGCAGAGGCAATGGATAAGGTGGGTAAAGAAGGTGTAATTACTGTTGAAGAGGCAAAGGGAACAGAGACAGAGCTTAAGGTGGTGGAAGGGATGCAGTTTGACCGTGGATATCTTTCCCCCTATTTTATTACAGACCCTGAAAGGATGGAGTGTATCTTAAATGATGCCTATATCCTGATACACGACAAGAAAATCTCAGCGGTTAAGGATATTCTGCCTCTGTTAGAAAAGGTTGCTCAGTCAGGAAAACCACTTCTTATCATAGCAGAAGAGGTAGAGGGTGAAGCACTGGCAACACTTGTTGTCAACAAGATAAGAGGGACATTCTCCTGCTGTGCTGTGAAGGCACCCGGATTCGGAGATAGAAGGAAGGCAATGTTAGAAGATATTGCCATCCTTACAGGTGGCCAGGCAATAATGGAAGAGTTAGGACTAAAACTTGAAAATGTTGACCTGAGTATGTTAGGAAAGGCAAAAAGGGTTATCGTTGATAAAGAGAATACAACAATCGTTGAAGGTGCCGGTTCTTCTAGCAAAATTCAAGGACGGGTTAATCAGATAAGGAGTGAGATTGAAAAGACCACATCTGATTATGACAGAGAAAAACTGCAGGAACGTCTTGCAAAACTATCGGGCGGAGTTGCCGTCATTAATGTAGGGGCACCCACAGAAACAGATATGAAAGAGAGAAAGGCACGTGTTGAAGATGCCTTAAGTGCAACAAGAGCCGCTGTAGAAGAAGGGATAGTTCCTGGTGGTGGAGTTGCCCTTCTGAGATGTCAGGGAGAGATAGATAAATTGATGAAGAACAGCGACCCTGATGAAAAAACAGGGGCAAAGATAATAAAACAGGCACTGGAGGTTCCTATCAGACAACTGGCTGAAAATTCAGGATTTGATGGGGCGGTAATCGCACAAAAGGTAAAAGAGGCAACAGAAGATACCTTTGGATTCAACGCAGAAAAGGATGAGTTTGAGGATTTGGTAAAGGCAGGTATTGTTGACCCCACAAAGGTTGTAAGGGCTGCCCTTGAAAATGCAGCAAGTATGGCAGCACTTCTTTTGACAACAGAGGCACTTGTGACTGAAATACCTGAGAAAAAAGAAAAGACACCTGCTCCACCACCTTATCCTGAATATTAATGTAGAATAAAGAAAGAGGTCCTGCGAAAGCGGGACCTCTTTTCCTTATATGGAAAGGGTTCATATTATTGTATACGGTACGGTTCAGGGAGTGGGCTTCAGATTTTACACAAGAGATATTGCACTGAAAACAGGGATTACAGGATGGGTAAAAAACCTTCGCGATGGGAGTGTCGAAATAGTAGCGGAAGGTAGCAAAGAAGAGATACAAATATTCCTGAAAAGACTTCAAGATGGATATTTAGGAAGGAATATATCCCATATAGAAACAAAAGAAGAGCACTATACTGGTGAGTTCAGTTCTTTTGACATAACATTTTAAGATGAAGAAGACAAAGAGCGGTAAATATAAAAAATATGAAACAGCAGGACTTGATGTAAAACTTCCTGAACTTGAATGTTTTGAAAACCAATTTCCTTCATATACAATTACCATAATTATCCCGGAATATACTTCTCTGTGTCCAAAAACAGGACAACCGGACTTTGGCATCATTACAATTGAATATGAACCAGACAAACTTGTACTGGAACTAAAATCGCTAAAGACATATATCCAGAGCTACAGAAACTTAGGGATATTTTACGAGAATGCTGTAAACAGGATAAAGAAAGATATTGTACGTACCTGTAAACCAAAGTGGCTAAAAATAAAGGGGGACTTTAATCCCCGCGGTGGAATTAAGTCAATTATAGAGTCAACCTATACAAAAACTACTTCCTGAAAAACACCAAAATCTCTTCACGCCTCTCTATTTCCTTTAACAATGGACTTATGTTTATACATCTTTTCTTCTGCTTCTTTCAGTACTACTGCTAAATCTTTCTCTATATCTTCCTTTGTGGAACAACCTATTGCTATTGATACTCTTTGACCTTTAACATATACATCTTTACAATTTTCAATAATACGACTGCATATAGTCATAACTGTCTTTACATCTGTTTGAGAGAGAAGTATAACAAATTCATCCCCACCCCAACGGGCTATGATATCTTCTTTTCTACAGGAAATTCTTAAAACTTCGGATACCTTTTGTAATACCTCATCTCCTGCACTATGCCCATAAATATCATTTATTTGTTTCAGGTTATTGAGGTCTCCCATTATTATACTAATGGGTAGTTGTCTTGGTGTATCCAGCCGCTTCATTTCCTCTTCCAGATAGGCACGGTTATAAAGCCCTGTAAGGACATCATGACTGCTAAAATACCATATCTTTTCCTCTGCTTTTAATTTCATAATAATCCCTGTAATTTGTCCTGCAATAATTTTTAGCAGTGTATGACAGGTATCACCCCATTCTTTTTTTCTGTTTACTACATCAAATCCCATACATCCTATTACTTTACCTTCCCATACCATCGGAATAGCCAGTACAGAAACTACTCCTTCTCTTTTAAGTTTATCTTTTTCTATCTCTGTTATATCCCTACCAACTACCAAACTATCTATATCCTGTATTTCAATAATGCGGTTGTTCAATAAATACGTCCGCAGTGTAGAAAACATATTTAGAGGAATCTGCTGAAAAAACATCTCTTGTGCTTCTATGCCATCTCTACACCACTCATATACCAATGATAAAGTTATTCCATCCTCCGACAATAAGTAAATGTAACTTCTATCCACATCAGCAAATTCTCCTACCATTTTCAATATAGATGTAATGTTAAATTGTGAATCTATACGCGTTATCCTCCACAGAATAGATGAAACATCTGCTACAAATTTCTCAAATTGTATCTGGTGCCTTAATTCTAATGTCCTTAAAGACACCTCTTTTTCTAAAACAATCTGTCTTGTTGTAAAATAGCAAATAATGAAGGTAAGTGTCAGGGTAAGCAAAAAACCTGCAACTGATATAATCAACCAACCTTTTATATTTCCCTGCCCTAATAAATTCTCTCCTGAAATACTCAGGGCATATGTCTGCCCTGCAAAAAATAGAGGAAGGGATATAGAAAACCTCTCATTTTTTGTTTTTTCTTTTTGTCTATAATCAATAGAAAAAAGATGCTTCTTGGTAACATCATCCCGTGTAAGATCAAGATAATAAAAGTTCACTCCTATATTATTATTTAATATTTTAATTTCTGCACCCGGAGAAACTGCAAAATTTAATTTTATTTCAGATAGAACAAATCCTTGCTGCATAGAAGATGATACTTTATTAAAAATAAATACACTTATATATCTTGGGAATGTAGGAGAAACAAAAGGGATAGTAGAAGATGGGAGCCCCGCAGACATCGCTTCGTTAATCGCACTATATGCTTCAGGAAGAGAACCCATATCAAACCCAATAGATAGTTCACCCAAGGAATGAGTATTAGAAACAAGATACTCTATAGGATAATAAACATCCTTTTTTATAGCAATTTTTTTTCCTTCTACTGTCTGAAAAATACTATACTCCTTTATACCTCTGTATTGCCGTTCTTCTATATAATGTTGCATATCAAAATAAGGCACAGCGGAAACAAATCCTACAGAAGATATAATATTATCTCTCGTTATAATAGCCCT
>JAQVEU010000056.1 GCA_028697565.1 Candidatus Ratteibacteria bacterium | reverse complement strand
TGCGACTTGCTCTTGTAAGAAACATTCCGGCGGAAAACCAGTCACTCAAGAATGGGCAGTGGGAAAAAAAGAAGTTTATGGGGACAGAGGTCTATAACAAAACATTGGGTATTATAGGACTTGGAAGAATTGGAAGAAGAGTCGCAGCAGTAGCAAACAGCCTCGGAATGAAGATTATCGGATACGACCCATATGTTGATAAGACATCCATGGAAGAGACAGGCATAACTATAATGGGCCTGCCCGGTCTACTGAAAAATTCTGATTTCATTACACTGCATATTCCTCTTAACGACTCAACATATCACCTCATAGGAGAAAAAGAGTTTGAGATAATGAAAGAAGGTGTGTGTATAATCAACTGTTCCAGAGGTGGAATTATTGATGAGGAAGCACTTGCTATGTATATCCAGCAGGGGAAGGTAAAAGGGGCTGCAATTGATGTGTTTGAAAAGGAGCCACCGGATCCAGACAATCCACTTTTAAAATTAGAGCAGGTGATTGTTACTCCTCATCTGGGCGCCTCTACAAAAGAGGCACAGGTAAATGTTGCCCAGCAGCTTGCATCACAGCTCGTACAGGCACTTACAACACAGGAGGTACATAATGCAGTAAACCTGCCTTCTCTTGATAAGGCATCTATGGAAAAACTCAGGGGGTATCTTTCCCTGGGACAAAAACTCGGCATCTTCTTAAAACAGATAACCGAAGACACAACAAAACAGATTCATATAACATACTCCGGAGAGATAACAAACTATGACCTTTCACTCTTAAGGGCAAATATCCTAATAGGGTTTTTACAGAGAGGAAATGATAAGATAAACTCTGTTAATGCCCCTCTTATCCTTAAAGAAAGAGGAATAACTCTGATAGAAGAACGGGAGGCAAGTGGCGGAGAATTTACAAATCTTATAACAGTTTCTGTAAAAAATAGTAATGAGGTATCTGCATCAGGAACTATTATAAAGAAAGGTGAAGAAAGAATTGTAAAGATAGATGGGTTTTCTGTGGATGCATCTCCTGATGGGTATCTCCTTGTTTGTTACAATGAAGATAAACCAGGAATAATGGGGCATATAGGAACCATATTAGGAAAGAGCGGAGTTAACATTGCCTCTATGACCCTGGGCAGGGACAAAAAAGGAGGTAAGGCAATCACTGTTTTAAACCTTGACCAGGAAATAGATACAGAGGTATTAGAAAAGATAGAGGAGTTTCCGGCTATACATTCAGTAAAACTTGTAAGGATATAAAAAGAGAAAAATAAAGATGAAGATATATTACAATATGAAGCAACATAAAAACCAGAGTCCTTTTTGGAGCAAATTTTCTCACCTTGCAAAATGTCCTGCCGGATAATCCTCTTTGAGGTATAGAAACATATCTTTCTGTCTTGTAAATATTCCGTTCTACCCCATTCTTCCTCCCACTTTAAGGAGGGAGGATGTATGTGGGGGGTGGAGAGCATAGGTTTGGTCTCACCCTCACCCGGACCCTCTCCCCTCAAGGGAGAGGGAGTAAAAAGAAAATTCCCCTCTTTTATAGAGGGGATTAGGGGAGATTTAAGTCCTCCCCATATGAGGGGGAGGTAAGAGATTAGAAGATTACAAGATTAGAATATAAAAGAATCTTCTAATCCATATGGTTTTTAAGTTTCATATAAGAGTAGTAGAGAGTAGCAGGTAGCGAGAATAAATATCCTTACTTTTGAGTTTAGAGTTTTGGATTTTGAGTTTAATATAAGAGTAGAGAGTAGCAGGTAGCAAGAGAAGACGAATAAAAAGTATTAAAGATGCAAAAGATTAAAGTATTTTTCTCTCTACTCTCTACTTGCTACTCTGTACTTAAATATGAACATGGTGCAGTGAATACTACAGGAGGGAGGTGATTACCATTAATGAGATTAACACAGTAAAACTTGTACTGCCATGGTTTATTCTTTGGGGTGGTATCTCCGTACTTATAGGTTATCTATGGAGAAAGTTCATCGCTGAAAGGACACTAAAGGCAGCTGAAAGCAGAGCAAAAGAAATCATCCAGGAAGCGGAGAACCTTGCCTTAAACAAAAAACGTGAGATTGATATTGAAGGCAAAGAACTGATATACCGACTCAAGACAGAATTTGAAAGAGAGACAAGAAATAAAAGAAAGGAACTGCAATTTCAGGAAAAACGGGTACAGCAGAGAGAACTAAATCTTGAAAGAAAATTGGAACTCCTTGATAAAAAAGAGGCGGATATATCTATAAGAGAGAGAGGACTTGAAGAAAAAGAGTCCTTGCTAAAAAACAAAGAGAGTGAACTGAATTCTCTGATAGAAGAAGTAAAAAGGAATCTTGCCCGCATATCCGGGATGACTGTTGAAGAAGCAAAAAATCAACTTTTAAAGGTTATGGAAGAAGATGCAAAAAAAGAGGCACAGGTATTATTAAAAAAACTTGAAGATGAGGTTAGAGACATTGCGGAGGAAAAAGCAAGGGAGATTATCCTTACATCTATGCAACGACTTGCACCTGAAGAGGCATCAGAGAGTGTGGTCTCTGTGGTAAGTTTACCAAACGACGAAATCAAGGGACGTATTATAGGAAGGGAAGGCAGAAATATCCGTGCATTTGAAATGGCAACTGGTGTGGACCTTATAGTTGATGATACTCCTGAGGCAGTAACGCTATCCTCTTTCAATGCCTACAGACGTGAGATCGCACGGCAGACACTTGAACGACTTATCACAGATGGCAGGATTCACCCCGGAAGGATTGAAGAGGTTGTTGAAAAAGTAACAAAGAAAGTGGAAGAAGATATGGTAGAAGCAGGCAAATCCACCATCTTTGAAGTAGGAATAGAGAATGTTCATCCTGATCTTATAAAACTTCTTGGTCGGCTAAAATACAGGACAAGCTATGGACAGAACTCACTACAACACGCAAAGGAAAGCGCCTTTCTTGCAGGAATGATTGCAGCAGAGATGGGGTTTGATGTAAAGATGGCAAAGCGGGCAGCTCTTTTTCATGATATAGGGAAGGCAGTTGACCAGGAGATAGAAGGGGGACATCCTGAGATAGGGGCTGACCTTCTAAAAAAATATGGAGAAAGCGATATAGTTGTTGATGCTGCTGCAAGCCACCACAAGGATATTGAGGTGAATAATCCCTATACACTGCTTGCACAGATATCCGATGCCATATCTGCAACAAGACCGGGGGCAAGACGTGATACATTAGAAAAATACATACGACGGATTGAAGACCTGGAAAAAATTGCATCTTCTTTTGAGGGTGTTGATACTGCATTTGCAATATCTGCTGGTAGAGAGATAAGGGTAATTGTTAAGCCAGACAAAGTCACTGATGAAAAAGCAAAAGAACTGGCAAGAGAAATTGCGAGAAAGATAGAATCAACACTGCAGTATATAGGGCAGGTAAAGGTTACTGTCATAAGAGAAAAGAGAGAAGTGGAACTGGCAAAATAAAGAACATGAAAGAGGTAAAATACCTGACAGGACGGGTATCCACAGAGTTAAAAACAGCCAAACCCTTGCTATATGCAAAATTCCACTTGACAAAATTTTATATCCCTTGTATTATATTAAAAAACAGAGAGGAGGTGAGATAAATGAACAAGGCACAACTGGTTGATGCAGTAGCAAAGGTTGTATGCTCAAAGAAAGAGGCAGTTGCAGCAGTGGATGCTGTTCTGGGCTCAATTACAGCATCTCTGAAGAAGGGACAGGCAGTTACTCTGGTAGGGTTTGGGACATTTAAGGTTGCCAAGAGGAAGGCAAGGACTGGAAGGAACCCAAGAACAGGCAAGGAGATAAAGATTCCGGCAAAGAAGGTTCCGGTTTTTAAGGCAGGCAGTGAGTTAAAAAAAGCAGTCAAGTAAAACTATTGAGAGAAAGCGGACTTATAGTTATATAAAGGTCCGCTTTTTCTCATTTTATCACCTTTTTAAGAAAACGGGGGTTCTGAGAAGGGAGATTCTCTTTAATGGCCAGTACCTGCAAACAACTCTTGCCCTAATGAGCGAAGCATCCACAGGTCCCCATACACTACTATCCTCGCTTCTATTTCTGTTGTCTCCAAGTAAAAAGTAGTGGTCTTCTGGTATCTCTACCTCCAGTGAATAAGAAGGTCTTTCTTCTAAATATGGTTCTTTAATTTTCCTGCCATCTATAAATACACTACCATCTTTAATCTCAATCTTTTCATAAGGCAACCCCACAATCCTCTTCGTCAGTGGCTCTTTTTTCCCTTGAGGTGCCTCTATTAATACTATGTCATACCTTTTTAAAACATCCTTTTTTACAACAACTACCCTGTCCCCGGGCATGAGGGTTGGCTCCATTGAAGATGATATTATTTCAACAAAACGTACCTCTTTTACTCCAAATATATATCCCACAAAAAAGATAAAACAAAGAAAAACAAGATTTTTGAGCAACCGTATCATAGGTATATTCTAATGCGAAAGAGATACACAGTCAACTTTTAACTGGACTGGTTTTGTATTATAATTATTTCACTATGATAATAGAAAAGATTGTGGTGGGAGAGTTTAATACAAACTGTTATATTGTCGGCTGTGAAAAGACAGGTAAAGGATTTATTATTGACCCGGGAGATGAGTATAAAAGAATTAAAGAAGTTATTAAAAAGGTAGGGATTGAGGTATCTTTTATTGTAAATACACACGGACATATGGACCACATAAAGGACGATGGACAGTTTGGCCTTCCTGTATATATCCACTCAGAAGATGTTGAATATCTAACAAGTCCTGCAAGAAACCTTTCACAGTTATTTGGATTTTCCTTAAATGTAGATGTAAAAAGTTTTACTGTGGAAGAGGCGGATATACTTCAGGCAGGAGAACTATCCTTTAAAGTAATCCATACACCCGGACACAGTCCTGGAAGCATCTGTCTGAAGTGCGGTAGTGTTTTATTTACAGGGGATACACTTTTCTGCGGCGGATATGGAAGGACAGATATTCCCGGTGCTTCAGAAAAACAACTTTTTCATTCTATCAGAACCAAACTGCTGATACTTCCTGACGAGACAATTATCTACCCTGGACACGGACCATCTTCAACCATTGGCCAGGAACGTATACTTTTTGACTGATAGAAGATAAGGCATTTTTCTTTATAATACAACTGGGACATTTACCACAGGGCCTTTTACCACTTTTATAACAGGACCAGGTAAGAGACAGGTCGAGGCCAAGGGACATTCCCTTCCTGATAATATCTGCCTTTGACAGATGGAGCAGGGGCGCCTTTAACACTATTTTTTTGCCCTCCGCAGTTTTTTTTGTAGCAACATCTATAAGTTTCTGGTATCTCTTTACATATACAGGCCTGCAGTCAGGATAACCGGAAAAATCAATAGCATTGACCCCTGTATATATTGCATCCGCATCTACTGTTTCAGCAAGTGCCAATGCCAGCGATATAAATATGGTATTTCTTGCAGAGACATAGGTTGATGGTATCTCTCCCTTTTTAACCTTTTCGGGAATCTTCACTCTTCTGTTTGTTAATGCAGACCTTACATAAGAAAGGTCTATCTTTGTTATAATATGTTTTTTGACCTTCAGAAACCTGCATATCTTCCTTGCAGATAAAATCTCCTTTTTATTCCTCTGTCCATAGTCCACTGTTAGTGCATATATCTCATAGTTCTCTCTTTTTGCAAGAGAGGCAGTAACAAAACTGTCTATACCACCTGATATGAGACATACAGCCCTTTCCATAATATCACTGAACCTCGCTTTCTTTCCTTTTCCCCGCGCCCCTTGTTCTCCTGTTGCCCATCCCTCAGAGGGGAGGGGATTAAGGGGAGGGTGAAAACCTACCAAGTGTTTATCTCACTGCTCTCCTTCCTATGCTCTCCACCCCCACCTATAAATAAACTCTAAATCCAAAACACTAAACCTAAAAATCCCCTCTAACCACCCCCACCTATATCCTCCCCCCTCATATGGGGAGGAATTGAAGGGGACTCCACCCCTCACCAAA
>JAQVEU010000055.1 GCA_028697565.1 Candidatus Ratteibacteria bacterium | reverse complement strand
ATGGAGGAGAATTCGGTATGGGGGCAGAGATAGGGATAAGCACTGACAAGATACATGCCCGTGGTCCTATGGGACTAGAGGAACTTACTATTTACAAATATCTTATCTATGGCAATGGTCAAATTCGTAAATAAAGAAAAATTAAAGAGGATTGGAATTATAGGTGGGACATTTGACCCTGTCCATATAGGTCATCTCATTATTGCTGAAAAAGTGAGGGAAGAATTCTTTTTAGAAAGGACTCTTTTTATCCCCGCAGGTATTCCACCTCACAAAAAAGAGGTGTTTGCATCTCCTATCCATCGGCTTGAAATGGTAAAAATTGCTATAAAAGACAACAAGTATTTCCAGGTAGATGATATAGAGATAAAAAAACAGAAACCTGCTTATACATATGATACTATTATATCAATGAGGTCAATCTATCCTAAGACCGAACTTTTTTTTATTACAGGAGCAGATATGTTTTATGAAATAGAAACATGGCATAGATACAGGGAACTTGTAAAAGAAGTAATCTTCCTTATTGCACCAAGGAAGGTAAATGAAAAAAAACTATTCCCGAAAATTCCTTCTTTGAGATATGAGTTTATTCATTCTCCGCTTATGGATATATCTTCTTCTTATATAAGAAGTTGTCTTGCAGAGCGTAAAAGTGTAAAATATCTACTCCCGGATGGGGTGCTTAAATATATAAGGAGATATAAACTTTATGAAATTGGAAGAGATAAAGAAAAAAATAAAAGAGGTCGGTGAAAAGGCAGTAAAGGAGATAAGTACCATCAGCGAAGGAGATACAGAAAAACTTGAAAGATGGAAGGTGAAATATCTTGGAAGAAAGGGAGCAGTAAATGACCTTTTCACTTCACTTTCTCTTCTTTCCTCTGAAGAAAGAAAAGAAGCAGGAATACAGATAAATGCCCTAAAAAACAAACTCATCTCTGCCTATGAAGAAAACAAGTCAAAGATAGAAAGTAAAAGGGAGGAGAAGAAGGTTAACCTCTCTTTTCCCGGGAAACCACCTGAAACAGGTGCCTTTCACCCAATTACACTTATTTCCAGAGAGATAACTACAATATTTATAAAGATGGGATTCGGGGTTGTTACCGGGCCCGAAATTGAAACTGACTATTATAATTTTGGTGCCTTAAATATTCCTGATGAACATCCTTCAAAAGATGTATGGGACACCTTTTATATAGCCGAAAAGGAAAAGATTCTTCTCAGAACCCACACCAGTCCTGTCCAGGTTAGAATTATGGAAAAAGTTAGTCCTCCTTTAAGAATAATCACTATAGGAAAATGTTTTAGAAGGGATGATATTGATGCAACCCACAGTCCTGTTTTTCATCAGATAGAGGGTCTAATGGTTGACAGGGGTATAAATTTTTCCCATTTAAAAGGGATACTTACCCACTTTATAATGGAGATGTTTGGAAACACCGTAAAGGTTAAATTCACTCCCTCTTTTTTTCCCTTTACGGAACCAAGCGCAGAGGTGAGTATGTCTTGCAATATATGTAAAGGTATTGGGTGCTCTACCTGCCATAATACCGGCTATATAGAGGTACTTGGATGTGGAATGGTTCATCCTCAGGTATTCAGAAATGTAGGGTATAATCCTGACGAGTTTACGGGCTTTGCTTTCGGTATGGGTATTGAACGGCTGGCGATAATAAAATTTGGCATAACAGATATAAGGTATTTCTTTCAAAATGACACAAGGGTTATAAAACAATTCAACTAAAAGTATAGAACAGCAAGAATAATTGGGAGATTATACGATTAAAATGTAAAAGAATCTTAAAATCTTCTAATCCATATCGTTATTACTTTTGAGTTATTAACTTTGTGAATTATATACCCCAGCAGGAATAAATATGAGATATTCTTATAGGTTGATAACAGAATATATTGATGGTGCTATTTCTTCTAATGAATTACTAAACTACTTGGAGATACTTGGATTAAATCCATCTGTTGTTGATAAAAACAATGATGATATAATTTTTGAACTTGAAATACCAGCGAACAGGGGATATCTATTAAGCTTGCTTGGTATCGTACGGGAAGTTGTCCCATTTATCAATGCCTCTGTTAAAATACCACCTCTCACATTTGAGGAAACATCTACAAAAATTGTACCAGTTAAAATTGAAGATAAAAATGACTGTGCATACTATTCCTGTCGTGTTGTGGAAAATGTTTCTGTTGAAAAGACCGAGACATTTCTAAAAAACAGAATAGAAAAATTAGGATACAGAAGTTCTCTTAATGTGGTAGACATATCAAACTATGTAATGGCAGAGATAGGTCAGCCACTTCATATATTTGACCTTGACAAGGTTGAGCAATATGTAGAGGTCAGGCGGGCAAGAAAAGGGGAGACATTAGTTACGATTGATGGGAAAAAAAGAGACCTTGACGAAAGTGTTATGGTAATAGCAGATTCAAAAAAGATTATTGCTATTGCAGGGATAATGGGTGGACAGAACTCCGAAGTTACTGCTGACACAAAAAATGTACTGATAGAAAGTGCTATCTTCAATCCTGTGGTTGTAAGGAGAGGAAGTAAAAAAATAGGACTTACCACAGAAGCATCAGCAAGATTTGAAAGAGGAATATCTATTGATACCTGTAAAACAGGAATGGCAAGGACTGCACTTTTGACAAGTAATATATGTAAGGGAAATGCAGGGCCTCTATCTGAATCCGGTGTAAAAGAAGAACCTTTACCCGTTATAAAATTTAATATGGCAAAAGTAAATAATCTTTCAGGCACTGAGATTAAAGAAGAATTCGTGATAGATTTACTTACCCGACTTAACTTTCAAATTAAAAAAGAGAATGGCACTTTTGTTGTAAGTCCACCTTCTTATAGAAACGACATAAAAGAAGATGTTGATATAGTTGAAGAAATTATAAGATATAGGCAATATGAAACAATCCCTGTCTATCTTCCGGTTACTTCTATAAAACCCACAACTTCTTCACCCGAAGTAGAAATAATGGAACGAATAAAAGATATATGTATACAGTTGGGCTTTACAGAGGTAGTACATATGGGACTTACATCTAAAGAAAATACTGATTTTAGTAAAGATACATCTTCTATAGAAATAGAAAATCCTATATCTGCCAATCTTCAATTTCTACGTACAAGTTTGATACCCGAAATGCTTGAAACGATAAAATTTAATATCTATCACGGCACAAGAAACTTCAATATCTTTGAAATAGGTAATGTGTATTATAGGGAAGATGACACCTTTAAAGAAGAGGCAATGCTCTCTTTTATAAGTATTAATACAGGTAATTTTTTTAATCTGAAAGGTAAAGTAGAAAGTTTATTTGATAGGTTGCATCTGAAAAATATAGAATTTAAGAAAGAGAATGGTATATTTGGTAAAAAAAATAACCTTGCCATTTATCTTAATGGATTGCTTATAGGAAATATATTTATTCTTTCCGACGAGATTAAAGAACATTTTGACCTTAAAAAATGTGAAATTTATGGTAGTGAATTAAAACTTAAAGAAATTGTTGAAAAGTCATCTTTCTTACCCGTATTCAGAGAACCACCAAGGTATCCTCCTTCACGAAGAGATTTTTCTTTCATCTTTCATGAGGATATAGAATGGCAGGAGATAGAAAACACCATATTGTCTTTGGAACTTCCTGTAGAAAAAATAGAATTTTTCGATGTTTACAGAACAGATGATATGCCAGAAAATACCGTGAGTATAAGTTTTTCTGTGTTTTTCAGGTCTACCACAGAAACATTATCAAAAGAAGATGTCATCGGTTTTTCTGAAAAGGTCATAAAAACTATCTATCAGAAACTGAAAGGACAACTGAGAGGTTCAGGTGGAGAAACTTGAGATATTTGGTAAAAAATATCAGATACAATCAGGTCTTTCTTCTGAAGAGATTATAAGAATAAACAAAGAAATTGAGAATCGTCTAAAGGTTCTTTCTATGGAATATTCAACACTTGATAATATAGATATTCTTGTTTTATATGTAGTTGAACTGCATGAAAAAATAATGGAACTGGAAAAAAAGGTGAAAAAAGAATTTGAAAAATTAGAAAGCATAAAGACAAAAATTTTTCGTATTGAAGAAAATATCAGAGAAAAAGTTAAAAAATCTTGACATTTACAAAATAGTATTATAAAATTTTAACTCTTTACAAAAAAGAAGTGACTGCGGGGTGGAGCAGTGGTAGCTCGCCAGGCCCATAACCTGGAGGTCGGCCGTTCAAATCGGTCCCCCGCAACTTGCAGATAAAAATGGGGAAAAAAGTGAAAAGGGGTGGCAGAAAAGTATTGGCCGTGGACATTGGAAGTACCAAAATTAGGGTGTGTGACTTAGAACTTATAGGCCATAAGCCAGTAATTTCTTATTATGATGAACTGGATATTCCTGTTTCTCCATCTGAAAGAGAAGAGTTTATAAATTCTGAAGGTAAAAATTTCATAAAAAGCCAGCAGGCAAAATCATTTTATGTATCCTTACCTGGCAGAGGAGTACTGGTTAGAAGTCTTGCAGTTCCCAAGGTCCCACTTAAAAAACTGAAGGATATACTTAAATATGAAGTCCAGCAGCAGATACCATTCCCCTTGGAAGTAGTGGAGTGGAAATTCCAGATTATAAGTGAGACAGCACAGAATTATAATATATTATTAGGGGCGATTAAGAGAGATATCATAAGTGATTTTCTATCTCGTCTGAGCAATTTTGGGATAGACCCTTTATTTCTTGATATAGACCCTTTTGCAATTCTTAATCTATTTATGTTTTCGCCCAAATTTATATCTGACAAGTGTCAGGCAATCCTTGAAGTAGGTGCCAATTCCTCCAACTTTATTATTATACATAAAGAAAAGATGCTTATCCGTTCTCTTACCACATCCGGGGATACCATCACAAATGCCATAGCAGAATCAGAATCCATTTCCTATGCTGAAGCAGAAGGTAAAAAAATTATTGGTAATATAGACATCCCTGCTGTAAAAATGAGTATTGAAAGTTTACATACAGAAATACAGAATTCTATAGATTACTGGCGATTTACTCAGAAGGGGCCGGAGGTAGAAGAGCTATATCTATGTGGAAGGAGTATGTTATTACAAGGTATTAAAGAATTTATACAAGAAAAATCCAGAATACAAACATTTTATTTTAGCCCTTTTGTCAATATAGATATAAATGCGGAATATAACAACCTCCGTTCTTCTGAAACAGAATTTGCTGTTTTGATAGGCATTGCTTTGAGAAAAATAAGAAGAACTACTATAAATATTGACTTACTGCCAGAAGAAATTGAAAGACTGAGAGAATTCCGGTATAACCGCCCATATATCTATCTTTCTGCGATTATGGCAGGACTTATAGCCATCACACCATCCCTGTTTTTCAACCAGGAAAAATCAATGCTAAAGGGATTACTAAATGAGATAGACCTTTCTCTTCAGCAGTATGAAAAATATAAGCCCGACGTGGATAAACTTAAAGGAGAGATAGATGAAATAAAAGGCCGGGTAGACATTATAGAAAAAGTAATTAATGAAAAAGACATCTGGTTAAGACGTATAATTACCCTGGGTAATACTCTTCCAAGTAGCAGAATATATATTGTATCTTTGATACCCGGAGAGGCTACACCCTCTGCAGGACCTACTCAGGAAGTTCAGGGGATGCCGCAGGGGGTACCTGAAATGCCACCTGCACCACCGGGTGCTGCTCCCCCTCCTGGAGCTCCTCCTATGCCAGGTGAAATACCTCAGCCAACACAGCAGCCAGCAGCTGATATAAAAGTAGAAGAGGAAAAAATATTTACTCTTAACGGAGAGGTTATAATTACAGACATAAGAACTGCCTTTAGTGATTTTAAAACATTTGTGACTAAACTGTCCGAATTAGAATTTATAAAATCAGTTAATATAAAGTCCTGTGAGGTTAGTCCTACAAAAGAAAAACTTGAATTTTCTTTACTGGTAGAGATGCAATGAAAAAAATTAGTT
>JAQVEU010000001.1:21951-26664 GCA_028697565.1 Candidatus Ratteibacteria bacterium | reverse complement strand
GAAAGATTGTTAACCCCTGACAGGGGAACGAAACGCAGGGGATTTTATGTTCTGAGATATACTCCTATGCCCGCGATTTTAACTGAGATAGGTTTCATATGTAATCCTAATGTGGAATGGAATCTCAAGGATGCTGATGTAAGACAGGCGATTGCAGAGGCGCTGGCAAAGGGATTACTTGATTATCTTAAATTCAGGGATGTTATATGAGACGATGTATATATGAGGTAAGAGTGGAAGATACTTTCTCCTCGGCGCACCATCTAAAAAATTATAGAGGGAAGTGTGAGAGGGTCCACGGGCATAACTGGAAGGTAGAGGTTTATGTCAGTGGAGAGAAACTTGACAGAGATGGATTGCTTGTTGACTTCAGCATATTGAAAGACAAACTGAAAGATATTTTGAGTGTTTTAGACCACAGGGACCTTAATACAATTCCCTTTTTTAAAAAGAATAATCCTACGTCTGAGAACATCTGCCTGTATATATACGAAAGAGTTAAAGGATTCTTGAAAGATTATCCTGTGAGAGTAAAAAGAATAACCGTGTGGGAGAACGATAAACAGTCAGCATCTTATTCAGTGGAGGAATAGTGGAAGAAGCATTTTATAATATTGAGATTCCAGATGTAAAGAAACTGTATTCGGGTAAAGTTCGAGACCTGTTTTATATTGATGATAAGAATATGTTAATGGTAGCCACTGACAGAATTTCTGCCTTTGACTATATACTGCCTACACCTATCCCTGAAAAGGGAATAATTCTCACGCAGATGTCTATCTTCTGGTTTAACTATCTTAAAGATATAATGAAAAATCATATTGTTGAGTACAGATTTGAGAAATTTCCCGAGGAATTTCAAAAGTATCCATTTCTCAAGGACCGCTCTGTAGTTGTAAAAAAGGTAGAAAAGATACCGATTGAGTGTGTTGTCAGGGGCTACCTTGCAGGTAGTGGTTGGAAAGAGTACAGAGAAAAAGGGGAGGTATGTGGTGTAAAACTGCCGCCGGGTTTACAAGAGTCAGAAAAACTTCCTGAACCTATATTCACACCTGCTACAAAGGAAGAAAAAGGGATGCATGATAGAAATATTACTTTTATAGAAATGACAGAAATGCTTGGAAA
The DNA here is from genome assembly GCA_028697565.1 of Candidatus Ratteibacteria bacterium. Taxonomy (GTDB): domain Bacteria; phylum Ratteibacteria; class UBA8468; order B48-G9; family JAFGKM01; genus JAAYXZ01. The sequence continues at coordinate 25,539 of JAQVEU010000001.1, read as the reverse complement.
AGAAGTTGCATATGTATTAAAAGAAAAGGCATTAGGCATATATAAAAAGGCAGGTATGTATGCTGAAAGCAAAGGTATTATTATTGCAGATACAAAGTTTGAATTTGGTGTTGATAATGGAGAGTTTATTCTTATAGATGAGGTATTTACTCCTGACTCATCCCGTTTCTGGGAGAAAGAAAAGTATAGAAATGGGATGCCTCAGGATAGTTTAGATAAACAGTACATCAGGGACTACCTTCTTTCAACTGACTGGGATAGAAACTCTCCACCACCATCCCTGCCCGATGATGTGGTTCTGATGACAGTTAACAAGTACAGACAGATATATAAAATTCTTACCGAATAAGTTTCTTTTCTATAAAACAAAAATTATGATAGAATAGACAGATATTTTATGTAAAAAGGAGTGAAAAAGTGGAAGAGGAAATCATAAAAAAGGCAGAGGCATTAATAGAGGCATATCCCTATATTAAACAGTATAAGGACAAAATTTTTGTTATTAAGGTAGGTGGGAGTATATTGAAGATACCAAATGTTTCAGAAAACATAATAAGAAATATCGCATTCCTTGAGGTTGTGGGAGTAAAGGTGCTTGTTGTCTGTGGCGGCGGTGCCTTTATCACGGAAGAGATAGAGAAAAGAGGAAGTAAACCGGTCTTTATAGACGGGTTAAGGGTAACAGATAAAGAAACACTTCAGATAGTAAGGGATGTTCTTTTTGATGTAAGGAATAATATAGTTATGTATCTGAAGGATAAGTTAGATGTTGAGGCAGACATACTTTCACCTGAAGAAGAGTTTATGATGGCGAAGAAGATACACTATCAGAGAGGAGATGAAATAATAGACCTTGGTTTTGTGGGGCAGATTACGGATGTTAATACAGAGTATATAACCAGAAGAATTGAAAAGAACAGGGTGCTTGTTGTTGCCCCTTTGATAGCAGGACAGGATGGTTTATATAATGTCAATGGTGACTCTGTTGCCGCAGCAATATCAGAGGCGGTTAAGGCAGAGAAACTCATATTTATAACAGATGTTTCAGGGGTTATGAGAAATCCAGAGAATCAGGAGACCCTGATATCTGTCTTACATGTGGAAGAAGCAGAGGACTTGATAGGGCATAATGTTATCAAAGGAGGAATGCTACCCAAGGTAAAGGCAGGGGTATCTGCTATCAAAAAAGGAGTAAAAAAGGTCCATATCATAAGTGGTAGCATCCCCAATTCTATTATTCTTGAGGTCTTTACAGAACTTGGGGTAGGAACAGAGATACTTCTGTAGGGATGTTCTTATGGAACGGCTTCACCCTATCCTTAAGGGGTAAATACTCAGTCAACTATGTTGCCTGAAAGTAGAGAGTAGCAAGTAGCAAGAAATAAATAAAATCCCCCCAATTCCCCCCTTTAATAAAGGGGGATTAGAGGGAATTTAGGGGTGGAGGAGTGTAAGTATGGATGATTGTAGGAAAGGAGAAAACGAATGGAAGAAAAGGAAGAGGTGCTACAGAACTATCAAAACTATGTCATAGGGTCGTATGTTAGGAGCGGTCTCGTCTTTGTAAAGGGGCAGGGAAGTTACCTCTGGGATATAGACGGGAAGAGATACCTTGACTTTTTCCCCGGATGGGGTGTATCTGGACTTGGGCACTGTCATCCCGCGGTTGTTGAGGCAATAAAAAGACAGGCGGAACAACTTATTCATATAGCAAACAACCATTACCATCCCTGGCAGGGGCTTCTTGCAAAAAAACTATCTGATGCCTCTTTTGGAGGCAAGGTGTTTTTCTGTAACAGCGGCGCTGAAGCAAATGAAAGTGCAATCAAACTTGTGCGGCTCTATGGAAAGGACAAAGGCAAATATAAAATAGTATCTATGGAACACTCTTTTCATGGCAGAACCCTTGCTACTGTTACGATGACAGGACAGTCCAAATACAGCAGGCCATTTGAACCACTGCCAGCAGGTTTTTCTTCAGTCCCTTTTAATAATTTTGATGCACTGATGTCCGCTGTTGATGAAAAAACAGCAGGGATTATTATAGAGGTAGTTCAGGGTGAGGGTGGTATTAATGTTGCTGACAGGTCATATCTTGAAAGGGTAAGGGCACTCTGTAATGAACAAGAAATGCTACTTATATTTGATGAGGTCCAGACCGGATTTGGCAGGACAGGGAGGTTGTTTGGATATCAGAACTTCAATGTAGTTCCTGATATTATGACACTGGCAAAGACACTTGGTGGTGGCTTTCCTGTGGGTGCAATGATAGCAAGGAAGGATATTGCAGACCTTATGGTCCCAGGGACACATGCATCCACATTTGGTGGAGGACCTCTTGCCTGTGCAAGTTGTCTTGCAGTAATGGAGACAATAGAGAAAGAGAACCTGCTGGAAAATGTAAAGGTGATAGGGGAATACCTTTATCAGAAACTTGACCAGTTAAAGGAGAAGCATCCTATTGTCAAAAGAATTAAAGGACTGGGACTTATGCGAGGGCTTGAGATGGATGGAGAAGGGAACTGGCTGGTAGACATATGTGCTGAAAGTGGACTTCTTATAAACTGTACGCAGGGGAATATAATACGGATTATGCCTGCGATTAATATAACTAAAAGCGAGATAGATGAGGGTATGGAGATACTGGATAGTTGTCTGGAGAGGGAAAAATGAAAAAGGACTTTCTTACAGGCAGAGAACTTAGAGAGCAGGACATATATCACCTCTTTGACCTTACAAAGACATATAAGACATCTCGTAGGAAAAAAAGGTTTACCTCGCTTCTTAAAAACCATACAATAGGGCTTATCTTTAACAAGCCGTCAACCCGCACCCGTGTGTCTTTTCAACTGGCAGTAGAGGAACTTGGTGGCAGGGCACTTTACCTTTCAGGTGATACCATACAGACATCAAGGGGAGAGACAGTAAAGGATACTGCATCTGTTCTTTCCCGATACCTTGATGGGCTGGTGATAAGGACATACAAACAGGAAGAGGTGGAAGAGTATGCACAGTGGTGTCTGTTTCCTGTTATAAATGCACTCACGGATTTTTTACATCCCTGTCAGGCACTTGCTGACTACTTTACCATCTGGGAACTGAATGGCACACTGAAAGATATAAAACTTCTTTACATTGGGGACAGTAATAATGTCTGTAATTCTCTCATTATTGGGGCGGATATATTAGGGGTAAAGATTATGGTTGCATCTCCTGAAAATTATCAGCCACGAGATGAGGTTCTCTCTCTTGTGAAAAACAGAGACATCGTAGTGGTTGATACTGACCCACTGAAGTTTGTGCCTGAGGCAGATGTGATATACACAGATACCTGGATAAGTATGGGTGATGAGAAAGAGGTAGAGGAAAGGAAAAAGATATTTCAACCATACCAGGTGAACAAGAAACTGCTTGCAGAAGCGAAAAAAAACTTTATTTTTATGCACTGTTTGCCTGCACACAGGAACTGGGAGGTAACAGATGAAGTGATAGATAGCAAAAACTCCGTTGTCTACCAGCAGGCAGAAAACCGTCTTCACTGTCAGAAGTCACTCCTCCACTTTTTATACTCGGGATAGTAGGGGATAT
>JAQVEU010000001.1:8756-21851 GCA_028697565.1 Candidatus Ratteibacteria bacterium | reverse complement strand
AGGAACTGGGAGGTAACAGATGAAGTGATAGATAGCAAAAACTCCGTTGTCTACCAGCAGGCAGAAAACCGTCTTCACTGTCAGAAGTCACTCCTCCACTTTTTATACTCGGGATAGTAGGGGATATTTGAGTACTCCCCCTGACAAGGGGGAGCAAGAGGGGGTTTGGTGGATGGAGTTCCTTTCAATTCCTCCCCATATGAGGGGGGAGGATATAGGTGGGGGTGGAGAGTATAGCAAAATCCATCCCAACCTTCCTTTACAAAAGGAAGGAATGAAAATCCCCCTCACCCGTCTTGCCCTAACGGGCTTCGGTCAACGGGCTCACAAACTCGCCCTCTGTGCTAAACGGTGCTCATTATTCTTCGCACCAGCACCCCTCTCCCGCAAGGGGCGAGGGAGTCTCTCTTCCTCCCCATACGAGGGGGGAGGATATAGGTGGGGGTGGTTAGAGGGGATTTTTAGGTTTAGTGTTTTGGATTTAGGGTTTATTTATAGGTGGGGGTGGAAAGTGTAAAAAATGGACTATCAAAAAAGAATAGAGAAAGTAAGGGATGTCTTAGATAAGAAAGATATTCCCGCAGTTATTATTAAATGCCCTTCCAATATCTTTTACCTTACAGGACTTCTTGAGATAGAGGGTGTTTTGGTTATTGATAGGAAAGGGACAACCCTCTTTGTTCCATCACTTTACTATCAAGAAACAGTAGACCTCTTACCACTAAATATAGAAAACGTTGTATATAAAAAAAGCACACTAAAAACTTTTTTAAAAAGATATAAAAAGGTTGGATTCATAGGAACGGACCTTACTTTTTCCACGTATATGTCTATGTCAAAAGAACATAAACTTGTTCTACTTCCTGATTTTTTAAAAAAAATAAGGATGGTGAAGGAAACAGAGGAGATAGTACTTATAAAGAAGGCACTGGAGATTAACAGAAAGGTATTGAAAGACATAAGAGCATATATTGAAAATGGGGAGGAGGAGACAGTTATTGCAGGCAGAATTCACTATCTTATCAGGAGATATGGTGGCAGGCGTGAGGCATTTGAGCCGATAGTTGCATCAGGTATTGCATCTTCCTATCCCCACCACAAAAACAGAAATATAAAGATAGAGAAAGGCAGTCCTGTGGTTGTGGATGCTGGTGTTGACTATGGTGGGTATAAAAGCGACCTTACACAAACATTTTTGTCCGGATGTCCTAACAGAAAATTTGTTGATATATATAAGGTGCTAACAGAGGTGCAGAAAAAAGTAATAGAATTTATAAAGGTGGGTATGACAGGTGCAGATATTCATATTTATGCAGTATCCCTGCTGAAAAAAAAGGGGATGGACAGGTATTTTATCCACGGGCTTGGTCATGGTGTTGGTATAGATATCCATGAACTACCTGTTCTGGCACCCGGAAGTAAGGATGTGATTGAAGATGGCTGTGTCTTTACTATTGAGCCAGGTATATATGTTCCGGGAGAAGGTGGCATCCGACTTGAAGATATGGTGATTATGTAAGTATGAGAAAATCCTCACCATAGAGGGGGAACTTGTGGGTAAGGGATAGCTCCTCCCTCGGGGGAGATGGAATCTTAGTGCGCTTTTAATTCACACCTGCCACTTCATTGAGGAAATGCAGAAGTTGAGATACATAGGTAACACCTCCATAGTTCTGGAAAAGGTATCAGATATAAGTAAAATAGATCAGAAAGGAGGGGGTGTGTAGTATGTAGATGGTAGAGTTTCCATGTAGGTTTGTAGGTAAGTTTATCCCATTTCCGAGGCAAGAAGAGAAGGGGATAGCATATCGGATAGAGGAGTATGAGAAGTGGGGGAATGTCAGTAAGGTATGCCGGTACTATAATATAAGCAGGAAGACATTTTACAAGTGGTATAGGTGGTATGAACTTTTTGGGATTAGGGGTTTAGGAGATAAGAGGGCAGGTCCGAGGAAGAAGAGGCAGTTGAAAATTTAAAATTCTGTCTTAAACTCAAAAAAGGAGAGAAAAATGGAAAATATTATAATTTATAAGGATGAAAAGTTTTATTCTGCATTTCCGAGTATTGCAAAATTAAATAATGGGGATTTAATAATTAGTTTTCGACAGGCCCCACAAAGAAAACCGTATTCAACACATATTGATTCTGAATCAAAAGCAGTAACAGTACGTTCAAAGGATAGTGGAAGAACTTGGAGTGATGCAGAAATTGCTTATGAAGAAGAAGGGAATGTAGGTATTCAAGACCCTTCTATTGCTCAATTAAGAGATGGGACATTAATTGCCAATTTTTTTAGTTGGCAGGTAATTAAAATTGACCCTTTTAACCATTATATCAAAGGAACATTTGTAATTCGCTCTTTTGATAATGGGAAAAATTGGGAAAAACAGCCCATAAAAATTGAGGTTCTTAATTCTAACTATAATGTTATAGCTACTTCAGAGTCAATTTTAGAACTTCCAGACGGAGAAATTCTCATTCCTCTTTATGGTAGAGGTCATAAAAATCCTTCTGAGATATCTTTTCTTATGCGCTCTAATAATAAAGGGGAAAGTTGGACTGGGCCTTTTGTAATTGCACAAGATCCATTTTATAATCTTAAATTTGAAGAGCCATCTTTATGTCTTTTACCTTCAGGGAAAATTCTCTGTATGATGAGAGAACCAAATGGATATTTATATCAAAGTGAATCTATTGATGGAGGGAAGAGTTGGACAATAGCAAAAAGGACAGATATTTGGGGATATCCTGCTAATCTTCTTACTTTAAGAGATGGAAGAGTTTTATGTACTTATGGATATAGGAGGTCCCCTTATGGGGTAAGAGGTTGTTTATCTTATGATGGAGGGAAGAGTTGGAATTTGAAAAATGAGATTATTATAAGAAGTGATGGAGAACATGGAGATTTAGGTTATCCAAGTTCTATAGAAATAGGAAATAACAAAATTCTTACTGTTTATTATTTTCATACAAGTCAACCTGCCTCTGAACTTTCTTATTCCCATTATTCAATGCCAAAAGGAACAAGATATATTGCAGGGACTTTTTACGATGTTTAAATATATAATATAGGGGAGAATAAATATGAAAAAAGAATTTTATGGGGTGTATGCAGCACTTCTTACACCTTTTAACGAAAAGGGAGATGTCTGTAAAAAGAGAATGAGAGCACTTGTAAGGTTTCTTATCTCCAAAGGGATAGATGGCCTATATATATGTGGAGGTACAGGAGAAGGTCCTTCAATGGATGTAGATGAAAGAAAGAGAGTGGCAGAAATAGTGAAGGAAGAGGTAGGGGATAGGGTGCGTGTGATAGCCCATATAGGTGGCTGTCTGAATACAAAAAACACAGTTGAACTTGCAAAACATTCTGAAAAGATGAAACTGGATGCAATCTCCTCAATTCCTCCCATCTATTATAAAATTGGCTTCAAGGAGGTCTATAATTATTACAAGGCAGTAGCAGAAAGCACCTCTCTACCATTTTTTATTTATTATATCCCTGGGACCACAGGGGTTGCACTTTCAAATGATGAGATATTAAAATTTTTAGAGATAAGAAACATCGCAGGTCTTAAATATACCCACCCTGATATGTATATACTTCAGGACTTACTGATTAAGGCAGAGGGAAGATGGATTGCATTTTCAGGACCTGACGAGATGTTTTTACCTGCCCTTACAATGGGTGTTGTGGGATGTATCGGCTCTACCCAGAATGTTCTGCCTGAGATATTTCTTGATATATATAAAAGTTTCAAAGATGGGGATATTAAAAAAGCAATGGAAGGGCAGAAAAGAATAACTATTGCTGTCTCCCTACTGAAAAAATATGGTGGACCCTCATGGAAAACAGCAATGAGATTTAGAGGTGTGGATGCAGGTTATGGAAGAAGTCCTCTGATAGAGAAACTCAGCGAGGCAGAGGAGAAGGCACTTTATAAAGAATGGAAAGAGGCATTCCCTGAATTTTCAGAAGGTATTAAGTAGCTTTTTTAACTATAGGAATAGGAGAAATTAAAATGAAAAAGATTGACCTTTTACCTGCATTAGAAAAAAATCCAAGAAATTCTGAAGGTAGTATGATTGAATTAAAAAATGGAAAAATAATGTTTATTTATTCGCACTTTTATGGAGGCCCAGAGGATAATGCGCCTGCTTTTCTTGCTGTCAGATATTCTTTTGATAAAGGGGAAAGTTGGACTGATAAAGATGAAGTTATTATTGAAAATGAGGGAAAAGAAAATGTTATGAGTGCATCACTATTGAGATTAAAAAATGGGGAAATTCTATTAGGATATTTAGTAAAAAATTCCTTAACGGATGAGAGATATTATATAAGAAAATCATCTGATGAGGGTAAATTGTGGAGTGAAAAAATTCTTGTAACAAATAAGGAATTTTCAAATGGGAATTATTTTGTTGTAAATAATGATAGAGTAATTCAATTATCAAATGGCAGAATTATTGTTCCATCTTGTCATCATCCTTGTCCAACTGGCAAATCAGAGGATTTTGGACCTGGAGAAGTAATTGTTTTTTATTCAGATGATAATGGAAATACATGGAAATCAAGCAAGAATATTTTATTATTTCCTGAAAAAGAGGATAAAGTAGGATTCCAGGAACCAGGAGTGGTTGAACTTAGAGATGGCAAAATTTTAATGTGGATAAGAACAAATGTGGGTTGTCAGTATTATTCATATTCAGAAGATAGTGGTGAAACATGGAGTGAAGGTATCCCCTCTCCTATAATCTCTCCACTTTCACCAGCCAGTATTAAAAGAATACCACAAACAGGAGACCTCCTTTGTATTTATAATGACCACTCTGGGAAATTTTCTTATCCAAGATGGTATAGTAGAACACCATTGGTTTCAGCGATTTCAAAAGATGAAGGTAAAAGTTGGCAAAACCATTTTCTAATAGAAGATGACCCAAACGGAAGATTTTGTTATACTTCAATTATGTTTATTGAAGATAAAATAATTTTGAGTTATTCAGCAGAGAGAGTTGAACACATATGGGGACTATCAAGAATAACTATTTTGGATATCAAGGAAATTTATGGTAGAGAAAAAAATACATAAGGACTTTCACGGTGCTTTAAGTGTTGCGTTTGAGTATCTTGCTGATAGATATGGTGAAGAAATTCTTGAAGCATACCTTGTGGATGTGGCAGAAAATCTTTATGGTGGTTTAATAAAGAAAATCAGAAAAAATGGAATTGTTGAACTTACAAAGTACTGGAAGGATATTTTTACAGAAGAAGAGGGAAAGTTTTTTATTAAAAGCGATGGAAATAAAAAAATTGAGTTGGTTGTTGAGAAATGTCCTGCAATCTTCCATATGAAGAAGATGGGTTATAAGGTCTATAATAATTTTTGTATTCAGTGCCAAATTACTAATAAAGTTATAGCAGAAAAGGTGGGATATATTTCTGAAATAAACTATAGTGTAAAAAATGGGAGATGTCGGCAGGTATTCAAAAAAAGGAAAGGGGAAGAATGATATCATCAGGAGAATTTATTCTGGCATATAATGAACTTTTCAGGTTTTTGCATAAAAGGTATGGAAAGAAAGGGGTAGTTGACTTCTGGATATATATATCTGATAAGTTTCTTACAAATCTTGATGTACTGGTAAAAGAAAAAGGAATATCTGGTATGGCTGAATACTGGACACACACACTAACAGAAGAAGGAGCAGAATATCAGATGTCTGTTGGTGAAAATTATTTTGAGATACTTATCAAAAAATGTCCTTCTGTGGGGAAATTAAACAAGGCAAAAGTAGAAAAGTATCCTTATTATTGTGAACACTGTGATATTCTTTACAGAAGAGTTATAGAAAAATATGGGTTTAACTACAAAATAAGAGTTATAGATAAGGAAAAGGGTGTATGTGTATTAAGAGTTTTGAAAAAGGAAGGAAAATAGATAGTGTCTGCTGTGCCATAAGCCAACAATCAAAACAAAGGAACCTATGATTATATAGGCAGAAGGCAGATTGAATATCTGCCCTAATAGTCCTGCGATAAGAGAGCCGAAAAAGGTCCCTGCACCTAGAATACACTCATGTATTTCTGGTTTCAGGTTATATTTTATATGTATCAATAAACTATTGTGATAAGCAAAGGCACCGGTAATACCTAAAATAATAACAGATATAAGTATAATAATTGGATGACTTCCATATCCTATCATTACACAACTTATAAAAAATAATAGACAGGAGAGAATAAATACTGCAGGGTGAAGTATGAGTGGTTTATCCATAAGAAGAAAAAATGCAACAAATCTGCTTGTGAATATGACACCAATGATTGTCCCGATAAACTGGGGTGAAAGACCCCTTAAAAGTCCAAGTTTGGGATATAGATAGAAGACAGAGCCTGATACAAAAAAATGCAGGAAGTTTAATACTCTTATTTTTCTTACCAATATAGGAGATAGATGTTCTTTTGTCTCACCTGACGGTTGTTTTATATCCAAAAATAGGTGTTGCTTGTTGTACATAAGGACACAGAAGGCAATGGTGGATAGCAACAGGGTGACAACAAATGGGGCATGGTGGCTTAATGCGTAGATAAAGCCGGCTGAAAATGTACCTAATATTACTCCTGCGGACCAGAAAAGGTTGTATATCCCTATCTTCAAATCATCATTAGTGGCAGTGAAACATGTCTGGACAGATGGCCAGAATATAGCATAGCATGCACCTCCAAAAAGGAGAATAATAAAGATAAGTGGAACAGGAGAAAATATTATTAAAAAGTAAAAAATTCCTATGGCTATTGGAGTATAGATAAAGGTGTTGTTTTTTAAAGGACGGCGGGAGAGCAAGAATGTAATAATAGTATATATAAAATTTCCGGTAAAACCAACAAGGCCTATAATGAAAGGACCACTTTGTTTTACCTGGACAAGAAACAGGGTAAGGGAGATACTAAAAAGGTTTCCTACCCATGCCATTAAAAAACTTGCTGTATATATTGCCTGGTACATAAGTAATAAGTCAAAAGTATATGGATTAGAAGATTTGAAAATTGGCAGAGTTTAAGATTTTTCCAATCTGTGAATCTTCCAATCTTATTGTGTTTGTGCCTTGATATTAAGAAGGAGTTCTATATTTGACTTTGTGCTTTTCATTCGTGCTGTCAAAAGTTCCATTGCCTCTATGGGATTTAGTGGGGCTAATACCTTTCTTAATAGCCACATAAGTTGTAGTTCCTCTGGATTTACAAGAAGTTCTTCACGTCGTGTGCCAGACCCATTAATATCTATGGCAGGAAAGATTCTTCTATCAGCAAGTTTTCTATCAAGGTTGATCTCCATATTTCCTGTCCCTTTAAACTCTTCAAAGATAACGTCATCCATCTTACTACCTGTATCTATAAGTGCTGTACCTATGACTGTTAAACTACCACCTTCTTCAATATTTCTTGCTGCACCAAAAAATCTTTTGGGCTTATCTAATGCTGTGGATTCAAGTCCTCCTGACATAATCTTTCCTGTGTGTGGAACCAGTATATTATATGCCCTTGCAAGCCGTGTAATACTATCAAGAAGAATTACAACATCTTTTTTGTGTTCAACAAGCCGTTTTGCCTTTTCCATTACTATCTCTGCCACCTGTGTATGCCTTTCGGGCGATTCATCAAAGGTTGCACTTATGACCTCTCCCTTCACAAGTCGCCTCATCTCAGTGACCTCTTCGGGTCTTTCTGCTACAAGAAGCACAATCAGATATACCTCTGGATGGTTTTTGGCTATTGCATTTGCGAGTTTTTGAAGTATAACAGTTTTCCCTGCACGTGGTGGAGAAACAATCAGCCCTCTCTGCCCCTTACCTATAGGTGTGACCAGGTCTATTACCCTTGTGGTTATCTCTTCTGGTGTTGTTTCTAATAATAACCGATTGTTTGGATGTATGGGTGTAAGTTCTTCAAAAGGAATCCTTGATTGTATGCTTTCAGGTGGGTCACCATTTACACTTTCAACCTTTAATAGGGCAAAGTACTTTTCACTATCTTTTGGAGGCCTTACCTGTCCTGCAACTGTATCCCCTGTTTTTAGTGAAAATTTTTTAATCTGAGAAGGTGACACATAAATATCATCAGGGCCTGGTAGGTAATTATAGTTAGGGGACCGTAAAAATCCGAAGCCATCGGGTAATATCTCTAAGACACCCTCAGCACGTAAAATCCCTTCCCTTCTTGTCTGGGATTCCATTATCTTATATATGAGTTCTTCCTTCCTGAGGTTGCTGATACCTTCAACTCTAAGCGCCTTTGCTATTGCCTGGAGTTTAGGGATGGTCAGTTTTCTTAGGTTTGCCACATCCATATCTTTAATTACCTCTAAACTATTTACTGTTTCCATATTATGCCTCCCTGGCTTATTGGATAGATATTACTTATTTCACGATGGATTTTAGGTTTTTTATAAGATTTTTTACCTGCTGGAATGTTTCAGAATAGTCCCCTGAATTGTTAATAACATAGTCCGCTTTTTTCTCTTTTTCTTTTAAAGGGATTTGTGCCTTCCACCTTTTCAATATTTCTTCTTTGCTAAACCTGTCTTTTAGCCGTTCTATGATTATCTGGCGGGATGCTTTTACAACTACTATTTTATCAACTAATCTCTCTGATTTTGTTTCAAAAAGTAGAGGAATTTCTATTACTATTATACCACCTCTTTTTTTACTGTCAAGTATTCTGTTTATCTCTTTAAAAACCTCAGGATGTACAATCTGTTCAAGTTTTCTTCGTTGCGTCCTGTTTGAAAAAATTTTATCACCCAGGGCTCTTCTATTAATTTCTCCGTGATTTACAACATCTTCTCCGAAAGAGTCCTTTATTTTTTTTATTATTATTTTCTTTTTAAGAAGACGATGGACTATATCATCGCAGGAGACCACACAGATACCCGCTTTTTTGAACATTGAACTTACTGTTGTCTTGCCAGAGCCAAAGATACCCGTTATTCCAACCCTAAGTATCTTGTTTTGTTTTATGTTCCTGTTTCCCATGAAGTAAGATACTGTTTTTGTTGGTGTGTAAGTTTGTCTATGCTTATCCCCATTGTTTTAAGTTTCATTTTTGCTACTTTAGTGTCTATATCGGACGGGACATTATATACATCTGGTTTAAGGCGAGGATGGTTTTTTAGATATTCAAGAGACAGGAACTGATTGGCAAAACTCATATCCATCACACAGGATGGATGCCCTTCAGCACAGGTGAGATTGACAAGCCGGCCTTCACCAAGCAGATAGACCTTTTTACCTGTGGGGAGGGTATATTCATCAAGACACTCCCTTATCTTTCTCTTTTTGGCAGATTTTTCAAGGGACGCAATATCAATCTCTACATTGAAGTGTCCTGCATTGGCAAGTATTACACCGTCCTTCATCTTTTTGATGTGTGCTATTCCTATAACCTGTGTGTCTCCTGTTGAGGTTATAAAGATATCACCGACTTTTGATGCCTCTGCTATTGGCAGTACATAATATCCGTCCATAACTGCTTCAAGTGCCTTTACAGGGTCTACCTCTGTAATAATAACCCTTGCACCCATCCCTGATAACCGTTTTGCTATACCTTTTCCACACCAGCCATAGCCACATACAACAGCAACCTTCCCACTTAGTAAGATATTTGTGGCACGAAGGATACCATCCACGGTGGACTGTCCTGTCCCATACCTGTTATCAAAAAGATGTTTTGTATCAGCGTCATTAACTGCAATCACAGGAAATTTCAGCATCCCTTTCTTTGCTAAACTTCTCAGCCGTATCACACCTGTTGTTGTTTCTTCAGTAGCACCTATAAGGTTTTCAGTAAAGTGAGAGTTTTTATGAAGGGATGATATCAGGTCACATCCGTCATCCACAACAAGATGTGGTTTTATCGACATAACATTTTTGATATTTTGATAGTATGCCTTTTTGTCATCGCCATGCCTTCCAAAGACGGGCACCTTTTTATATTTTACAAGATATGCTGCTACATCGTCCTGTGTGCTTAATGGGTTTGAGGCACACAGGAAAACATCTGCTCCTGCTTCTTTCAGGTTTATAATAAGATTTGCTGTTTCTGTAGTAATATGAAGGCAGCATCCTATTTTTATACCCCTGAAGGCTTTATTGCTTTTGTAAAGAGTCCTTAGCAATTTTAAGACCTGCATATGTTCAATTGCCCACTCAACACGTCTTTCCCCGTTTTCTGCAAGTTTGATATCCCTTATTGAATAGTCCATTATTTACTACCCTCCGTTCATACATAAGTAACGAGTAGAGAAAAATCCCCTCTCACTTCCCTCTTTTATTCCTTCTTCTCCTCCTCCTCCTTTTCTCTCTATTCCCCTCCTTTTGTAAAGGAGGGTTGGGGTGGATTTCCCTCTCCCCTCTTTCCTTTTTTCCCTTCCCTATGAGGGGAGGGGATAAAGGGGAGGGTGAAAACTTTTCCTATACTCTCCACCCCCACCTATATCCTCCCCCCTCATATGGGGAGGAATTGAAGGGGACTCCGCACTCACCAAACCCCCTCTCACTTCCCCCTGTCAGGGGGAGTAGTCAAATCTCCCCTCACCCCTCTTTACAAAGAGGGGAATTTAAAAGATACTCCCCCCCTTTACAAAGGGGGAAATAGGAAGGCGTTCCTTCCTTTTTTAAAGGAAGGTCAGGATAGATTTTTCTCCATCTTTTAATTTTTTATCTTGCTATTCGCTACTTGTTATTTTCAGACAATGCAGATGACTGAGAAGTTATATCCCTTTTTGAAAAATTTTAACTGAGTCCTTCTTTTCCCATGTGAACCCCTCTTCTTCTCTGCCGAAGTGTCCGTAACAGGCGGTCTTTTTATATATGGGCTTCAGAAGGTCAAGTTTTTTTATAATTCCCCATGGAGAAAGGTCAAAGTTGTTCCTTATCATCTTTACTATTTCAATATCCGGGATAACTCCTGTGTTGTTTGTATCTACCATTATAGAAACAGGTTGTTTTACTCCGATGACATAAGCAATCTGGAGTTCACACCTCTTTGCAAGTCCTGATGCCACTATATTTTTTGCAAGGTATCTTGCCATGTATGAGGCAGACCTGTCAACCTTTGTTGGGTCTTTTCCAGAGAAGCATCCACCACCATGGCTGCCGACGCCACCATAGGTATCCACTATTATCTTTCTTCCTGTCACGCCTGTATCTGCCTGAGGGCCACCTATAATAAATCTGCCTGTTGGATTAACAAAAATCTGCATCTTTTTACTTCTCAGCTCAGGACAAATAACCTTTTTTATCACAAGTTCTGTAAGGTCATCTTTGATTTTTTTGTGGCTAACGTCAGGGTTGTGCTGTGATGAAAGCACAACACTTTCAACTGTTTCAGGGATATTGTCCGCATAACGTACGGTTACCTGGGACTTGCCATCAGGCCTTAGATAGGTAAGTTCTCCTTGTTTTCTTACCTCTGCAAGTTTTCTTACAAGTTTATGTGCAAGGAGAATAGGCATAGGCATCAGTTCTTCTGTCTCATTAGTTGCATATCCAAACATCATTCCTTGGTCTCCTGCACCTCCTTTGTTAACTCCGAGTGCAATATCAGGGGACTGATTCTGGATGGATGTAATAATGGCACTGGAGTCAAAATTAAATCCATAGGATGGCTCAATATAGCCGACCTCTTTCACCAGGTTTCTTACAAGAGATGGTATGTCAACATAACCTCTGGTTGTTATCTCACCTGCCACAAAGATAAGTCCTCTTGTTGTAAGGCATTCACATGCAACCCTTCCGTTTTTGTCCTGCTTAAGCACCTCGTCAAGTATAGAGTCGGATATCTGGTCACATATCTTGTCAGGATGTCCCTCTGTAACTGACTCCGAGGTGAACAGATAAGAGTTTTTCATAGGTGTCCTCCTCCCATTTTTTGTTTCAAAAGGTCTATTTCCTGTATCTCTGTTGGGTCTACACTATTAAGTATCGCCAGATAAAAACTTACCCAGTCGCCAAGTATAATCAGATAGAATAGTTCTTCAAGTAATGACTCTCCTTCAGTAGTTAGAGCAATTATTTCTGGTTGTTTCTTAAAAATTATCTCTTTGGTTATCTCAAACCTTAGGTCTACCCGTGGATGTTCATTGTTAGATACTATAAAGATAGGTAAACATTTTTTTATGAACCACTCAGGATATCTCCATGACATAATCTCATTGTGGTTCATTTCAGGCAGCACATTTATAAAGGCAAATGTTTTACTATTTTCAGCCAGTTGTGTCTTCCATCTTGTAGTTGCAGGGTAAAACCTGTTGTTTGAATAAAGCAGGCCAATTCTGTTATACATCTTTTCTGCAAGATTTCTTGCAAGATTACTATGCTTTTCAGGGATAAATTTTTCAATCCATTGCTCCATTTTTGTAAAGATGTTTTTGTCAATAGGAGGTACAACACCTATACCTTCCATTATTTTATAAGAGGAGAAAAAAAGGTATCCTAATGCACACCTTGGTGGATAACCACCCGGTATCTTTAACAAGGGGATACCTGCTTCTCCTGCAATTTTTTCTATTTTGCCTCCACTGGTAATACATACAACAGAATTTTTTCTTTTTATTGCTTCTCTCAGGACACTCAGTGACTCTTCTGTATTGCCTGAATAACTTATAATAACAACAAGTGTTTTTTCGTCGGATGCAAAGGATGGAAGTGTATAGTCCCTGTTAACAAAGCAGGGTATCTTAGAACTTTCAGAAGCAATTGCTGTAATAATATCTCCACCTATTGCAGAGCCACCCATACCAGAAAGGATGACCTTTTTAACAGAAGTAGAGGATAAGGATGGGACTGGTAATGAATAACCATCTTTACACTGGACAGCAAACCCTTTTAGTTTTCCTAACATATCCTTTGTATCTAATATATTTATATTTTCTTGAGATATTTCCATATCATCCCCTCTTTATTTTATTTGTAAGATATTTATATACCTTTTCATGTGTATCAAAAAGGACTACCTCACTAACAATTTTTTCCATATCACTGTATCTTACCGACCTTATCCTCTCTTTTGCCTCAGGTATTGCAGATGGTGCCAT
>JAQVEU010000001.1:1716-8746 GCA_028697565.1 Candidatus Ratteibacteria bacterium | reverse complement strand
TAGTTCATCTATGCCCATACCTACAAGTAAGCATGCGATATTAGGTATGGATGCCATCTCTCCGCAGATACCCGTCCATATTCCTTTTTTCTTTCCATTTTCAATGGTTAATTTTATGAGTTTAATAACAGCAGGATGACAGGGCTGGTACAGGTGTGATATTTTCTCGTTGCTTCTATCCACAGCAAGAGTATACTGGATGAGGTCATTGGAACCGATACTGAAAAAGTCAGATTCCTCTGCAAGTTTATCAGTTATAAGTGCTGCTGAAGGTGTTTCAACCATTATTCCGACTTCAATGGTATCTTTGAATTTTTTTTGTTCTTTTTTAAGGTCTGTTTTTACCTTTTGCAGTACTCTGTGAGCCCTCTGTACTTCTTCTAATGTAGAGACCATAGGGAACATAATCTTGAGGTTTCCATAGACAGCCGCCCTGAGTATTGCCCTTAGTTGTGTCTCAAATATATCCTGCCGCTCAAGACAGAACCTTATACCCCTCCATCCAAGAAAAGGATTTAGTTCTCTTTTTGTAGAAAGTGCAGAGACAAACTTATCACCGCCAATATCTATTGTTCTTATAATCACAGGTCTTTCCATCCCTATATTTTCAGCCACCTTTTTATAGGCAAGGAAGTGTTCTTCTTCTGTGGGAAGGTTCTCTCTATTTAGATATAGATACTCTGTTCTGTATAGGCCGATACCATCTGCTCCATATTTTCTGGCTGTCTCCACCTCTTCAGGAAGTTCTATATTGGCATGTAGTAATATCTTTTTACCATCTTTTGTCTCACAGGGTTTATCTTTAAGAGACAATAGTTGCTGCCTTCGTTTTGATAAGTGTTCCTGTTTCTTTTTATACTCTGTGATAATTGCTTTTGATGGGCTTATTATGACCTCTCCTGTATGCCCATCTATAATTACTACATCTCCGCTTTGTATTTCTGTCAGAATATCTTCACCTGCTACTACAGCAGGGATTTCCAATGCCTTTGCGATTATTGCTGCATGTGATGTTATGCTCCCTATAGCAGTTATGAAGCCCCTTATGTACTTCTTATCAAGGGAGACCGTTTGACTGGGGGAGAGGTCTCTGGCGACAATTATTTCATCAGGAAATAGATTAATTCCTGTATATGAAGAACCACGAAGGTTGTTTATAAGCCGTTCAATAACATCAATAATGTCTCTTCTTCTGTCCTGAAGGAAATCTTTTGCCTCTTTTTTAAATTTCTTTCCTACATGGTGTATGGCCTTTTTTACAGCACTTTCACTATTTATTCTTTCATCTCTTGTAATCCGTTCCACCTCACTTTTGAACCATTTGTCTTTCAGAAGTGCCAGATGGAAAGAAAATATATCACCGTACTGTTGGCCAACCTCTTTTTGAAATGTCTGTTGAAGTTCTTTAATCTGTAGTTCTGTTGTGTTTATTGCTTCATTGAGTCGCTCTATCTCTTGCTCTATGGATGATTTATCAATGGAATATTCTGGCACCTGAACAGAAGGGGATTCTATAACGTATGCCTTTCCAATGGCAATACCTGGAGAAATCCCTAATCCTTTTATTTTTTTCATTGGTTCAAGGTTCAAGAGATAGATGTCAACTTTTCTTCATCTTCTTTTATTATGTTGAATGCCTCTGAGCTTGACCTGGTTTTACGTAATGTGTTTCTAAATGTTTTATCCTTAAGCAACCGTGCTATCTTCGCAAGTGCTTTAAGATGAAGTCCTATGGACTTTGTTGGGGCAAGTATTAAAAAAATTATGTAGACAGGTTCACCGTCAAGGGCGTCAAATGCAACGCCGTTTTCAGAGATACCCACTGCGCCGACAAGATCTTCAATCTGGTCTGTCTTGGTATGTGGAACGGCTATTCCCTGTCCTATTCCTGTTGAACCTAATTTCTCTCTTTCCATCACACTCTCAAGTATCTCTTTACTGTCTTTTATATATTCCTTTTCTTTTAACAACTCCAACAATTCTGATATAGCCCCTCTCTTATCTCTACTTTTAAGCCCAATCAATATACACTCTTCCTTCAAAAAATCCGTTATTTTCATTTCCCCATCTCCTTTCCTGACCTGTTATTTTTTATATTTTTTTGCCACTACCTTATCATGTGTTTTTCTTACCTGTTCTTTTACTCTGTCAAATAGATTTTCAACACTTTTATTTATATCATTATCTTTTTCTTTGAGGAAGATATTATAACCCTTTGAGTGTATTTTTATCTCACTGATATATGTAGCACCTTCCCTTTTTATATGAAACTCTGCACTTCCCTCATCAAATAGAAATTTTTTCAGGCGGGTAAACTTATCCCTGATATATTCTTCAAAGTTCTTATCTATAGGTACTGCAGAATAAATTCTTATGTCCATCTACCCTCCCTGTTTTAGAAAATACTCACATTTCAATGACCCTGTTCTCATAGAAAACATAAGTCCTTCTATCTTTCAATCCTTCTTGCTACTCGCTACTTATACAGGATATTTCCATCTCAGGAAAGTAGTATTTTAATATCTGTCTGTAGTCAAAGCCATTCTCTGCCATTTTTTTTGCACCCCACTGACACATTCCGACACCATGTCCATAGCCAGTACCTGTAAAAATAAAGAATCCACCTTCCTTTCGCACATTAAAATTAGTACTGGGGATTATATCAGGACTGTTGAAAGATGCATCTTTCCCTTCGTTCACCATTATTCTAAATTTGTGTCCTGTAAAAAAGATAATTTTACCATCATTTCCGCTTAATTTCAAGGATGTTACCCGCCCTGTGGCATCTCGCTCTTCAATAACTATTTTTTCAATAGAAGAGACCCCGAAAATTTGTGAGAGGTGGTTATTAGATAGTGATTTTTCCCAGGAATAGCAAGGGGTGTTAGCACAATAAGGGTCATCCACAGAGGATATATGCTTATACTCACCTCCCCATACATCAGATGTCCTTGCTGTCTTTCCTCCACAGGTTGAATGGAAAAATACCTGT
Source organism: Candidatus Ratteibacteria bacterium (assembly GCA_028697565.1). GTDB lineage: Bacteria > Ratteibacteria > UBA8468 > B48-G9 > JAFGKM01 > JAAYXZ01. The sequence continues at coordinate 5,754 of JAQVEU010000001.1, read as the reverse complement.
ACTATATCTCCATTATATGTAAGAATTTCTCCTGCTGTATTTTCAACAACTCTTCTTATTTTTTCTGAGTTGGTTTTCTCATATACCTGATTAAATATAGAGTTTTCAATATCATAATGAAGTCCCTTTTTTCTGCTTTCATTCGCCATATATACAGCATATGTGCGTGAAGCAACTGCCTGTGCTTTTAGTGCTTCTTCAGGCCATTCGGGACCCATCTCCTTTGAGATTACTCCCATAACATATTTTTCTATATCAAGTGTGCTGATAACAGGCCTGTCTCCGGTTTTTTTAACACATACCCTTATCTCCTGACAGAAGGTTATTCCTGTTAGTAATAATAAACTAACGAGCACCTTTTTCTGTATATATCTGTGCATTTACATTTCCTTTTATATCAAGAGAATTTGTTTCAATATTATAATACATCACATCGCCAGAAAAATAGTTGTTTCCCCGTTTTATAACAGGAGATACCTCCATAATTATGGTCTTGTTTGGTTCGTTATAGGTTAGTTTTTTACAACTACCTTCCATTGTTATGTCCTGTGTTTTTATATCCCTGCTGACAATTTTTATATTTCCTGTGATTGTAATGAACCTCACCTTTTTTTTATCAGGGTCTATGGACACCTCTGCTGCCCCTTCTTTACCTGTGGTTATCTCTATGCTCTCATTTGCTGTGGAAAGAGATAACTGGGGTGTTGTTATTGATGCACCGTCGGATGAAATTTCTGCTCCTTCTCCTTCAAGGACAAAGCCCTTATTATCGGCGAATTGCTTTAATGTAAATTGTTTTATCTCTTCTTCAGGCCTTTCTGATGTTTTATTTTCCTCTTTTTTAGCACATCCATATGTTAAAAACAAGAGTATCAAAATGAGACCAGAAATTTTTGCAAGATGTCTTTCCATATTCCCATCTCCTTCAGAATGACTTCCACTACCTCCCTGAATGCACCTTCTCCGCCTTTTTTCTTGCATACATAGTCCGCAAGAGCCCTGACCTCTTTACAGGCATCAGAAGGAGCAAAAGAGAGTCCTGCCTTTCTCATTACCTGGATGTCCTGTATATCATCCCCTATATAGCATACCTCATTCCAGTTTATGTTGCTACTGGTTATGAATTTTTCTATTACAGAGAGTTTGTCTGCCACTCCTTCAAAATAGTGGTCAACCATAAGTTCTGAAAACCTTTGTTTTGATTCTTCTGCTCTCTTGGCACTTATCACCACTGTTTTTATGCCTGCTATTTTAAGGAGCCCAAACCCGGTGCCGTCTTTTATATTAAAGGCACGGTATATCTTCCCATTGAAATAGAGAATTTTTCCGTCTGTGAGAACTCCATCAATATCCGTAACAACAACCTTTATTCTATTAGTATTCAATTTTGAACTCTTTCTTTCCAAGTAGGTCATGCAGGTGTACAACCCCGACTGCTCGTCTATTGTTATCCACTATTACCAGGCAGGTAATCTCTAATTTTTCCATCATACTGAGTGCTTCTATTGCAAGGCATTCTCCATCTATTGTCTTTGGATTTTTTGTCATACATTCTTCTGCTTTTACATTAGAGATATCCATTTTTTTGTTTAATAGACGTCTTATATCACCATCAGTAATGATACCAACCACTCTCCTGTTTTTGTTATCTACAAGTGTAAATCCGAGATTCTTTTGTGTTATTTCTCTGATAACATCCGACATCATAGCATCTGTTTTTACAGAAGGTATTTCTTTGCCTCTATGCATTACATCTTTTACCTTTAACATAAGCCGTTTTCCAAGATTCCCTGCTGGATGGAAGAAGGCAAAGTCCTGTTTTTTTACTCCCCTTATACACATCAGTGATAGTGCCATTGCATCTCCAAGGACCAAAGCACATGTTGTACTTGAAGATGGTATGAGCCCGAAAACATCCGCCTCTTTTATCTCTCCGGTTTCTATTACTATATCACTATATTCTCCTAATGAAGAGTCCTTTGAACAGGTAAGTGATATAATAGATGCCCCTATCTTTTTAACAGAAGGCATTATTCTTAAAATTTCCTCTGTCTCTCCACTATTAGAAATTACTATAACAATATCCTGTTTTGAAATAGTTCCAAGGTCTCCATGTACTGCATCTGCTGGATGTAAAAATATAGAAGGGACCCCTAAACTGGAAAATGTGCCTGCTATCTTTCTACATATAATACCACTTTTCCCCATCCCTGTAAGTATGATTTTACCTTTACATCGGGAGATTTTTTCAACAGCATCCACAAATTCTTTTCCGAGTCGATTTCTGAGATTTCTGAGATTTGTATATTCTATATCAATAACATCCCTGGCATAATTTAACAAATTTCTTTTCTTCATTTGTGGGTTTGCTTACTCCTTTTTGATACAGCAAGATAGATATCTTTAAGTTCTTTTAGCAGTGTCTCCATCTCTTTTATGGCAAGCATATTTGTACTGTCTGATAGTGCCTTATGAGGGTCAGGATGAACCTCTGCGAATATCCCATCACACCCAACAGCTATAGCGGCTTTTGCAAGATAAGGGACAAATTCTTTATCACCTCCTGAACTTTTTCCCATCTCTCCAGGTTGTTGAACACTGTGGGTAGCATCAAATATCACAGGATACCCAAGACCTCTCATTATAGGAAGGGCACGGAAGTCGGATACAAGGTTATTGTATCCAAGGATTGTTCCCCGTTCAGTAATGAGTATATTTTTATTTCCTGTAGAGGCAACCTTTTCTATTATATTTTTTACTTCCCATGGAGAAAGGAACTGCCCTTTTTTTACATTTACTGCCTTTCCTGTTTTTCCTGCTGCGACCAGAAGGTCTGTCTGCCTGCAAAGAAAGGCAGGTATCTGGATAATATCCACTACCTCTGCTACAGGTCTTACCTGTATAGAACAATGGACATCCGTGGTAACCGGTACTTCAAATTTCTCCTTTACCTTTAGAAGTATCTCAAGTCCCTTTTTCATTCCCGGTCCCCTAAAGGACTTTATGGAAGACCTGTTTGCCTTATCAAAAGATGCCTTGAAAATGAAAGGGACCTTCTCGTCCATACACATCTTTTTGAGATGTTCAGCGGTATAAAAAATCATCTTCTCATTTTCTATAACGCATGGGCCTGCTATCAGACAGAAGATATTGTTTCCCCCTATCTTATACTTTCCTATCTTTATCTCTCTTGTCATTTTAATATCAAACCTTATTTCCCTTGCCATATCTTTTTTCTTCCCCTCCCTTTGAGAGGAGGGTGAAAACTTTTCCTTTACTCTCCACCCCCACCTATATCCTCCCCCCTCATATGGGGAGGAATCTTGATTTTCCTCGCCCTTTGTTCTCTTGTTTCCCCTCCCTCAGAGGGGAGGGGATAAAGGGGAGGGTGACAACCTACCAACTTCTTTCTACCCCTCATCCTTCCCTACTCTCCACCCCCACCTATATCCTCCCCCCTCATATGGGGAGGAATTGAAGTGGACTCCACCATCACCAAACCCCCTCTCACTTCCCCTTATCAAGGGGAGTAGTCAAATCTCCCCTCACCCCTCTTTCTGAAAGAGGGGAATTCTCTTTTATTTCCTTCCTTTTGTAAAGGAAGGTTAGGATGGATTTCTAAATCCCCCCTCGCCAAACCCCCTCTCACTTCCCCTTATCAAGGGGAGAACCTAAAATCCCCTCTAACCCCCCTTTATAAAAGGGGGGAATTGGGGGGATTTCTCCTTCCTTTGATAAAGGAAAGAGTGAAATTATTTTCCACTTTCTTAAAGGGAGATTGAGGTAGATTTTTACACTCTGCACCCTCTTTACTTTTTTATCCCGGGGGCCACTGCATTATCCTGCCACCTAACAGATGCAGGTGCAGGTGGTCAACACTCTGACCTGCATTACGATTTGTATTGATAACAATTCTGTACCCACTATCTCTGATTCCCTCATCTCTGGCGAGATTATAGGCAATTTTCAATAATTCTCCAAGAAGTGATATATCTTCTGTATCGTGTAGTTTTGCTATATGCCTTTTGGGAATAATGA
>JAQVEU010000001.1:0-1616 GCA_028697565.1 Candidatus Ratteibacteria bacterium | reverse complement strand
ATTCTGTACCCACTATCTCTGATTCCCTCATCTCTGGCGAGATTATAGGCAATTTTCAATAATTCTCCAAGAAGTGATATATCTTCTGTATCGTGTAGTTTTGCTATATGCCTTTTGGGAATAATGAGTATATGGACAGGTGCCTGAGGATTGATATCACGAAAGGCGAGAAAGGTATCATCTTCATAGACCTTATTACACTTTATCTCACCTCTGCCCATCTTACAAAAGATACACTCTTCCATATCTATCTCCTTAATGACTTTTAAATTTTTCTTGAAATTTTTGTCTTTATATATGACTGAATGATATCTCCTTCCTGGAAGTCATTAAACTTTTCTATGGCAATTCCACACTCAGTATTCTGTTTCACCTCTTTTGCATTCTCTTTAAACCTTTTCAAACTGGATAAGGGTCCCTGGAATATAACATTTCCACCTCTTACAACCTTTGCAATGGAATTTCTTACAATAACTCCATCAACAACAAGGCAACCCGCAACAGATGTATTGTCTGAAAGATGGAAGACCTTTTTTACCAGTGCCTGTCCGGAAAGAACTTCTTTTTCCTCTGGCTCCAGCATTCCTTCAACAGCCCTTCTTATCTCATCAGCAAGTTCATAGATAATTCTATATGTTCTTACTTCCACACCTTCGCTTTTTGCCAGTTCTTCTGCCTTCTGGAGTACAGGGACATTAAATCCTAAAACAATAGCATTTGAAGCAGAAGCAAGAAGAATATCTGACTCTGAGATTGCCCCTGCTTCAGAATGTATTATATTAATCTGGACCTCATTAGATGGTATCTTCTCAATGATATTTTTTATTGCATCTATTGTTCCAGCATAGTCCGTTTTAAGTATCAGTTTTAGTTCTTTCAAGGTACCCTTTTCAATCTCATTATAAAGATTTTCTAAACTTATCTTCCTTATGGGCTCTTTAACTATGTTTCCCTTATTCTTACTTTCTATTATCTCTCTGGCAACCTTTTCCGATTCTACAACCCTGAACTCTTCTCCCGGCGTTGCCACACCCTCACTGCCTAAAATCTCAACAGGTGTTGAAGGTCCTGCCTGTTCAGTTCTTTTGCCCCAGTCGTCTATAATTGCTCTGACTTTCCCTTTTACATTCCCTGCAACAAAGTAGTCGCCGGTTTTTAGTGTGCCATTTCTTATAAGAACACTGATGATAGGTCCCTTTGTTTTGTCTATATATGACTCAATTACCACACCTTCTGCTTTTCCATCAGGAGATGCCTTTAACTCAAGCATCTCTCCCACAATGATTATCATTTCAAGTAGTTCATCTATGCCCTGACCTGTCAGTCCTGAAACATTAACAAACACTGTATCTCCACCCCAGTCCTCAGGTACAAGTTTATGTTCAGATAATTGTTTTTTGACCATATCAATATTTACATTAGGTTTATCTATCTTGTTTATTGCTACTATGATGGGTACATTTGCCGATTTTGCATGGTTTATTGCCTCAACTGGTTGCGGTTTTATACCTTCATCAGCAGCAACTACAAGGACAACTATGTCTGTAATCATAGCGCCCCTTGCCCTCATTGATGTGAACGCCTCATGTACAGGGGTGTCTAAAAAGACAATAGAC
>JAQVEU010000054.1 GCA_028697565.1 Candidatus Ratteibacteria bacterium | reverse complement strand
CATTGTGCCAAAACCAAGGATGGATGTTTTAACACCGGTATTGCCAAAATCTCTATATAGCATTTTCTCCTCCCATACGAAATTTATAAATTATTTAGTCATTTTTGTCAACTATTTTGGATTGAAAGATTGAAAAATTAAGAAAAATCCATCCCCACCTTCCTTCCCTTTATGCCCCCCTCTTTATTAAAGAGGGGCGGGGGGAGATTTTAAACAAAATCCATCCCAACCCTCCTTTGGAAAAGGAGGGAGAAGCCGTACTTCCCCCTTTATAAAGGGGGGTTAGAGGGGATTTAATTCCTCCCCATATGACGGGGGAGGATATAGGTGGGGGTGGAGAGTGTAGCAAAATCCATCCTAACCTTCCTTTATGAAAGGAAGGAATAGGAAGAAAGAGGGAGAAGCAAGAAAGAGAGAGAAAAAGCAATTTCTCCCTTTGGAAAAGGGAGATTAAAGAGGGATTTTTTCCCCTCTTTGTAAAGAGGGGTTAGGGGAGATTTAGGTTCTCCCCTTGATAGGGGGAGTTAGAGGGGGTTTGGTGAGGGGTGGAGTCCCCTTCAATTCCTCCCCATATGAGGGGGGAGGATATAGGAGATATTGAAACTATACCTTATATATGTTAACTTGTTAGCAACAGGAGGATGGGTTAATGAATAATGTGTTGATAATAGTACTGGTTGTGTTGTTTGTTTTTCTTATGGTTCTTACCAGAAGGAGAGAAGAAAAAGATATAGATGAAGAGATAAAGGGAAAAGTAAGGGATATAGAAAGTGTACTGAACAGGATAGACCCTCTTATAAGAGAAGAGTTTTTGCACAACAGGGAGGAGATGCAAAAGAACTTTCGTGAGACAAGGGAAGAACTGAGTAAGTCATTGAGAGAACTGGGGGATGTTATTTCCGGAACACTTGAAAAACGGCTTCATTCACTACAGGAGGAAAATACAAAAAAACTTGATGAGATGCGGAGCATTGTGGATGAAAAACTCCATTCCACACTTGAAAAACGGCTGAGTGAGTCATTTAACCTTGTAAGTGAGCGACTGAAACAGGTACATGAAGGACTTGGGGAGATGAGAAATTTGGCAACAGATGTTGGTGACCTCAAAAATGTCCTTTCTAATGTAAAATCAAGGGGGATGTTAGGAGAAATACAGTTAGGCAATATTCTTGAAGATATACTTGCCCCGGAGCAATATGAGAAGAATTTTGCAACAGTAAAAAATTCACAGGAAAAGGTAGAATATGTTATTAAACTTCCTGGAGGGGATTATCCTGTTTATCTTCCTGTGGACTCCAAGTTCCCAATTGAGATATATCACAGGTTATTAGATGCCTATGAGAAAGGTAGTCAAGATGATATTCAGAGGTGTTATAGAGAAATGGAAAAGACCCTGAAACAGTGTGCTAAATCTATAAAAGATAAGTATATCAATCCACCCGATACAACGGATTTTGGTATACTTTTTGTTCCAGCAGAGGGGCTTTATGCAGAGATTGTAAGACAAACAGGGCTTTTTGAGATGTTGCAAAAAGAATACAGAATAGTTGTTACAGGACCATCTACACTTGCTGCCTTCCTGAATAGTTTATATATGGGATTTCGCACACTTGCTATACAGAAAAGGAGTAGCGAGGTCTGGCGGACACTTGCAGAGGTGAAAAAGGAGTTTGATAAATTTGGGGAGGTACTAAAAAGGGCACAGGAAAAGATAGAAGGTGCAGGTCAGGATATAGAAACACTGGTAGGAACACGTACCAGACAAATACAGGCGAAACTTAAAGATGTAGAAGGTATAAAGGTAGAAGTTGATAAACTTCCCGAAAAGTAAAAGTTTTTATATTTTTGAATTTCTCCAATTTATGATAATATAATAGGACGAAAAAAGGAGGGGACTCTAATGAAGTTAGGAAAAAGGTATGTAGGAATGCTGGTGGTATTTGCCTGCCTGTTTTTCTTTATCGGGCTGGCAGGGAATAGTGATGCAGCGGATATAAAAATTGTCTCAATAAATACAGGCAAGGTTTTTGAGGCACATCCTGCCCTAAAAGAAGCAATAGAAAAGTTTCAAACACAGGCAGGAGAGATGCAGAAACAGATAGAAGGGATAGAAAGTGAGGAAGAGAAGTCAAATGCTCAGATGCAGATGCAACAGCAGATGCGAGAACTTGCAATGAATTTGCAGGAAGAGGCGTTTAATAAGATGAAAGAGGATGTCCAAAAATTTGCTAAAAAGAAAGGGTATACCTATGTTGTTGACCAGAACGCACTCATTGCAGGTGGCAAGGATATCACAGAAGAGGTGATTGCCTCTTTTGAAAAGGCAGGGGACAGTTCCGAAAAGAAATAACTCAAAAATACAAGCACAGAGTAAAAAGTCAAAAGTATGGTTTAAAAAATCTTTTAGTTTTGAGTTTGAGATTTTGAGTTTACTGAACACCTTTACCTTAGAGTTTAGAGTTTTGAATTTTGAGTTTACTGTACACCTTTACCTTTGAGTTTAGAGTTTGGGATTTTGAGTTTATCTATGAATGGTGCTCAGTGAATATATTTACTATCTATCTATCCAGTTTAGTATGACCTTACCACACTTGCCTGATATCATTACTTCAAATGCCTTTTTAAATTCTGTATAATGGAAGTAGTGGGTGATGACCGGCTTGATATTCAGTCCTGTCTGAAGCATTGACTCCATCATATACCATGTTTCATACATCTCCCTGCCATATATTCCCTTAAGTGTAAGCATATTAAATATAACCTTCTGCCAGTTAATAGCAAGTCCTGAAGGAAGGATGCCAAGCAGGGCGAGACGTCCACCATGACACATATTATCAATCATCTCATTCAGTGCCTTACCGCTTCCTGACATCTCCAGTCCTATATCAAAGCCCTCTTTCATCTTGAGCTCTTTCTGCACATCTTTTAATGTCTTTTTACCACCTGTCTTTAATGTTATGGTTGCACCCATCTTTCTGGCAAGTTTCAGACGGTAAGGATTTGTGTCTGTTACTACTATATATCGGGCACCTGAATGTTTAACTACAGCCGTTGCCAGGAGTCCTATAGGACCTGCACCTGTAATTAAAATATCTTCTCCGAGTGTTTTGAAAGAAAGGGCAGAGTGGACGGCATTCCCAAAGGGGTCAAATATAGAAAGTATATCCATAGGGATTTCAGGATTTGCGTGCCAGATATTTGTAATAGGGATGCTAACATATTCGGCAAAACACCCATCTCTATTTACTCCAATACCACTGGTATCTTTACACAGGTGCCGGCGGCCGGCAAGACAATTTCTACATCTCCCACATACAATATGTCCTTCTCCTGATACAATATCCCCAATTTTAAGGTCGTGGACATTACTTCCCATATCAGCAACACTTCCTGCAAATTCATGTCCTGCGATGATGGGTGGGTGGATGGTTTTTTTAGCCCAATCGTTCCACTTATAGATATGGACGTCTGTCCCACATATAGCAGTTTTGTGGATTTTAATAAGGACATCATTGATACCAATCTCAGGAACAGGTACCTCTTCTATCTGTAGCCCTCTGCCCGGTCTTTTCTTTACAATTGCCTTCATCTTATTTTTCATCTATAAGGTCTCCCTTATTCCCCTTTTTATATTTTTCAAGGGCTTCAAGGACAAAGTCAATATCGTGTTTTGTATGTGAACAATTTACCTGAAAACGAATACATTCATCTCCATAAGGGACAGTTGGATATCGTAGTCCTGTGACAAGGATGCCCTTTTGTTTAAGGTATTTCACAAGTTTTACAGTTTTTGCTGTATCCCTTACCATAAGTGGAACTATGGGATGTATTTCGTTTATTATTTCATATCCCAGCGCAATGAGATTTTTTCTAAAATAGTTTGAGAGATCCTTTAGATATGAAAGCAACCCAATACCTTTTGAACTGGTAAGTATTTCAAGAGACTTCAATGCAGCACCTGCCTCACCAGGACCTATTGGATTTGAATAGATATAAAAAGGAGATGTTTCCCTTAGGTATTCTATGATTTTTTTGTCAGAAACAGCATATCCACCGTTAACTCCTAATGCCTTTCCTAATGTTGATATTACTATATCAATATTATATGTCCCTGTTACCTCACAGGTTCCTCTCCCTGTCTTCCCGTAAGCGCCGACACCATGTGAGTCGTCTATTATAGTGATAACTCCTTCTTCAAAATAAGGTGAGTAATTTTTTGCGATGGCAACCATTGTTTTCAGGTCAGGATAGTCCCCCCTCATACTGAATACTCCATCTGAAATTATCAGCACACGGCGATAACGACCTTTCAGTCCCTGTATGTTTTTTTCAAGGGATGCCATATCTAAGTGTGGATATATTAGTTTTTCCTTTGGCTTTGAAAGTTTTATAGCATTGATTATAGAGTTGTGATTGAGGGCATCACTTAAAATAGCAGTGTTTTCAGAAATTAAAGGAGATATTACACCGCATACAGCAGAATAAGCAGAGCTGAATAGTATAGCAGACTGTTTTTTGTGGAAAGAAGATAGTTTTTTTTCCAGTTGAATATGTGTGGCAAATGTTCCATTGATGAAACGTACAGAACCAGGACCTGCTCCAAAATTTTTTATTGCCTTTTCAGATGCCTTTATAACTTCATCATTTAGCGACAGTCCTAAATATGAATTGGAATTCATCCTTATATATTCTTTTTTATCTCCTGCAAGAATATATCGTGGCCCTTTTTTGTTTGAGGCGGGTTTTATATGGATTATTACATCCTCTTTGCCTTTAAGTTGTCCTGTTTGCTTGAATTTAGAGAGAGTTGCATCAAAAACTGGTTTGAGTTTTTCAAGAGGCATTTGATATTCCTTTTTTATTTTAGGATAACATTTAGATTGATATTTTTCAAAATAAATATCACCCATCCCTATTTATTTTTAGGTACAGAAATTTATAAATTCAGAGATTATTTTTATAAATCTCCTGCACTCTTTTTCTACATCATCTTTTGTAATTATTGCAGAGACCGCTGACACACCATCAGCACCTGCCTCAAGTACAGAAATAATGTTGGTAAGGTCTATACCTCCCACAGCAACTACAGGAATATGGACTGATTTTTTTATTTCTTTCAGCACACCCAGTCCAAGAGGTGCCCGTGCATCTTTCTTTGTTTTTGTAGAAAAGATGGGAGAAACACCTAAATAATTTGCCCCATCTTTTTCTGCTGCCAGTGCCTCTTCTATACTATGGACAGTTATCCCGATAATTTTATTTTTACCAAGCAATTTCCTTGCATATACACAGGGTATATCATTCTGTCCTAAATGAACACCGTCAGCCCCAACAACCATAGCAATATCAACACGGTCATTGACAAGGAAAACACCTCTTCCTTTGCATATCTTTTTTATCTCCTGTGCCTCTTTGACCATCTCTCTTGCGCATTTATTTTTCTCTCTATACTGGACTATTTTTACGCCTGCCTTTACTGCTGCCTTTACATCGTCAACCACTGAACTTTTTGTAAGAAATGAGTCCGTTATAAAATACAGCCCTTTTATTTTCATTTCTTTTCTCCAATAAAGAATATCATACTTTAATGCGGAAATTTTTACAATATCACCCGTGCGATAGGACTATTATTTTTACTTTTTCCTTAATCTTTCTGTAATCTTCTAATCTCTTGCTCCTCCCTCCTTTTGTAAAGGAGGGTTGGGGTGGATTGCTTCTCCCCTCTTTCTTTCCTTTTTTCCCCTCCCTTTGAGGGGAGGGGATAAAGGGGAGGGTGAGGAACTTTTCCTATACTCTCCACCCCCACCTATAAATAAACTCTAAATTCAAAACACTAAACCTAAAAATCCCCTCTAATCACCCCCACCTATATCCTCCCCCCTCATATGGGGAGGAAAAGAGAGTCCCTCTCCCCTTGCGGGAGAGGGGTGGTGGTGCGAAGAATAATGAGCACCGTATAGCACAGAGGGCGAGATAGTATTGCCGATGCGAGGAATAACGAGCATCGTTTGGCAAGGGCAGTGAGTTGGTGAACTGCCCCCGTTGACCGAAGCCCGTT
>JAQVEU010000053.1 GCA_028697565.1 Candidatus Ratteibacteria bacterium | reverse complement strand
ATACATTTTTTACTGATATAAACTTTCCTACAGCGAAGGAAAGACAACAGGGGATTGATAAGATAAAAGAAGGAATTGAAACAGCGATGATACTTGGCACAGATAAGATAATGTTGCCCATAGGTGGAAAACATGGGTTAACAGCAGAACAGAGCAGAAGGAATGTTGTGGAGGGACTAAAACAAGCAGTAGAGATAGGTAATAAGTGTGGTGTTACTATCACAGTTGAGCACTTCCCTGATAAATTAGCACCTTTTATCACCTCTGAAGATGTAAATGAGGCAATAAGAGAGGTGCCTGACTTAAGGATAACATATGATGGGGGGAATATACTTACAGGTGGAGAAGACCCGGTGGAAGGGTATCTCAACTCTAAAACCTATATTATTCATAGCCACTTCAAGGACTGGCTCATCTCCAATGATAAAAAAGGACTGGAAGGTAAGGACGGTAATTTTTATATTCCTGCACTGGTTGGTGATGGTATAGTGGACTATAAAAGGGTGTTGGAGGCAATGAATTCTTCATGCTATTCTGGTTATATCAATATAGAGTATGAAGGATATGACTACCGACCTGAAGATGCAATGGCAAAAGGACTTCAGTATCTGAAGACGTTGATGGAAGGATAGAGAAGGGGGGCAAAATGGGAAGCAAAAGTAAACTATCTATATTTGGAGGTGAAATGGTTATTCCCAAAGGGACAATAAAAGAGTGGCCACCGATAGATGATATTGATAAAAGATATGTGCTTGCTTCATTAGAAGGTACAAACCATGCATTTGGTCCAAACTGTGTATCTTTTGAAAGAGAGTTTGCTGAGTGGAATGGCAACAGGTATGCCATTACTACAAATAGTGGAACAGCGGCATTACATATGTGTATAGCGGGATGTGGATTAGGAGTTGGAGATGAAATTATTGTTCCTGCGTACTCATGGTCTTCAAGTGCAACCTGCGTGCTTCATCATAACTGTATTCCTGTATTTGTTGATATTGACTATGACACAATGAATATAGATGTTGAGAAGATAGAGGAAAAGATAACTGAAAAAACCAGAGCTATTATTGTTGTCCATCTTCATGGGCTTTCTGCTGATATGGACAGAGTTTTATCCATTGCCAGAAAATACAACCTGAAGGTTATAGAAGATGCCTGCCAGTCACACGGAGCAAAGTATAAAGGGAAAAAAGTAGGGACCATTGGAGATTGTGCTGCCTTCAGTTTTAACCAGAATAAGTGTCTTTGTTCTGGAGAAGGTGGTATGTTTGTTACAGATAATGAGCAAATCTATGAAGAGGCAAGAAAGTTATGGTCATTTGGGGAGATAAGAACACCTGTAGAAAAGAGGGACTACCATGCCTATGCACTCGGATGGATGTACAGGAATAATGACCTGACTGCTTCTTTTGGCAGGGCACAGTTGACAAAACTTGATGACTATCTAAAAGTTCAGAGGGAAAATGCAGAGATATTGAAAGAGGAGATAAGAGATGTAAATGGACTTATATCTCCTTTTGAGCCAGAAGGATATACCCATACATGGTACAACTTCACCTCCCGTATCAGTCCTGATGATTTAGGGTACAGATGGGATGTTCCTAAACTACGAGATGGTATTATGAAGGCACTCCAGTCAGAGGGGGTGCCTGTGGGTATATGGCAGAGTTTTATACTTCCTGCAATGACTGTATTTCAGGCGAAAAATGCCTATGGTAGAGGCTGCCCATGGAAGTGTCAGTTTGCCAGGGATTTAGTATATAGCCCTGATGACTATCCTTGTGCCCAGAAGCACTGTGATACACATTTTGGGATGACAACTCCTTTAAGGGCACCCAATGATAAAAAAGTGGCAAAACTCGTCGGTATTGCTTTCCATAAGGTTTTTGATAATATAGACCAAATTAAAGAAAACCTGTAGGATATAGATAAGACCCAAACCCACGTTTAAACTGAAAAGTTCCTTTCGTCTTTCATCTTCATATAGTGTTTTGACCAATATAGGAGTATAGTGATATAATAAGTCCACTATATTTATCTGGAGGAGAAAAATGACAAAGACAAATATTGCAAAAAGGCAGGATATAGAAAAAAGGTGGTACCTTATAGATGCAGAAGATAAAACATTGGGGCGTCTTGCAAGTAAGGTTGCAAAAATACTGATGGGAAAGAACAAGCCGATATGGTCCCCAAATGTTGATACAGGTGATTTTGTTGTGGTTATCAATGCTGAAAAGGTAAAGGTGACAGGCAAAAAGTTAGATGGCAAGATGTACTACAGGCACAGTGGATATTTAGGTAGTTTGAAGACAGAATCTATGCGCTCACTTATGAACAGAAGGCCAGAGATGGTTGTTAACCTTGCTGTCAGGGGGATGCTACCAAAGACAAAACTTGGAAACCAGATGATAAAAAAACTTAAGGTATATAGGGGAAGTGAACATCCTCATCAGGCACAGAACCCACAGATTATAGAGGTGTGAAAGGGGGTAAAAGGGATGAATAAGATACATATTATTGATGTAACAAACAGGGATGGTGTACAGACAGCACATCTGGGCCTTTCTAAACTGCAGAAGACGATGATTAACTATTACCTGAACAGGATGGGTATATTTCAGAGTGAGGCCGGTTTTCCTACAACATCCCATGAGATAAATTATCTGAATGCCAACATAAAACTTGCTAAGAAAAAAGTGTTATATCCTATACGACTTTCCGGTTGGTTGAGGGCGATACCGGAAGATGTGGAGTTAGCATTCAAGAGTGTTCCCGGGATAGAGCATATGAATATATCCATCTCTACTTCAGAGCAGATGATAGTAGGAAAGTTTTTAGGCAAGATGAAGTTTAAGGATGTCCTATCTTCTATGGTAGATGCCTTGAAACTTGCCCGAGAAAAAGGGATAAAGTCCATTGGTGTCAATGCTGAAGATGCATCAAGGACAAAACTAAAAAATCTGATTGAGTTTGCTGCAACAGCAAAAGAAAATGGTGCTGACAGGATAAGATACTGTGATACATTGGGTTTTGACTCTCCATTTACCATATACGAAAAGATATATAAGATAGCGAAAGAGGTTAAAATACCTGTGGAACTTCACTGTCATAATGACCTGGGTATGGCAGTTGCCTGCTCTGTTGCTGGGGCTAAGGCCGCTATTGATGCAGGAGTTGATGCATATATTAATACAACAGTCAATGGTATGGGAGAACGTGCTGGAAATGCAGACCTGGTTTCAGTTCTCCTTGCTATAAAATATGCAGATGGGCTTTCCGAAAAGTACAAACTTGACGAAAACATTAACTTGAAGATGGCGTGGAAGATATGCCATTATGCCTCTTATGCCTTTGGCGTTCCTATTCCTATAAACCAGGTGGGTGTTGGAAAAAATGCATTTGCCCATGCATCTGGTATTCATGTTGATGGTGCACTTAAAAACAGCAGGAACTATGAGTTATATGATTTTGAAGAACTTGGCAGAGGAGAACCGGAGATAGTGGAGACAGGAAGGATGATACTTATGGGGGAATACAGTGGAATAAAAGGATTGAGGAATGTATATGGTAAGTTAGCAATAAAATTTAAGGATGATGATGAGGCACGAAGAATCCTTACGCTTGCAAGATATGCAAATGTTGAGAACCAGCTACCTCTTACAGATGAGGAACTGATATTTATTGCCCAGCATCCAGATGAGGTAAGAGAACTGCTTACCTTGACACCCTGAATTGTAAAAGCAGTGGGTAGAGAGAAAAGAATAGAAGATTTATAGATTAGCAGATTACAAGATTGAAAGATTAAAATGTGGAAGAATCTTAAAATCTTCCAATCCATATAATTTTAACTTTTAAACTTTTTGAGTTTTGAATTTTCAATATCTATGGGTCAGACAATAGCAGAAAAAATTCTTTCTTCTCATTCAGGAAAGAAGGTGTTTGCAGGTGAGATTACACTGGCAAGAGTGGACTTTTTGATGGCTCAAGATGGTACTGCGCCCCTTGTAATAAAGGCATTTGAGCAGTTTAGCGCCGATAAAGTATTTAATCATAACAAGGTGGCCCTTGTTATAGACCATAATAGTCCCAGTCAGAGTCAGGGGGTTTCTGTACTCCATAAGATGATGAGGGACTTTGCTCAAAGATATAAAATTACACTTTTTGATATAGGGGAGGGTGTCTGCCATGTGCTACTGCCTGAAAAGGGACTGGTAAAAAGTGGTGATTTAGTCCTTGGTGCAGATAGTCATACACCTACCTATGGGGCACTTAATGTTATGTCCTGTGGGGTAGGCTCAACAGACCTTGCGATAGCACTCCTTACAGGTAGTCAGTGGTTTAAGGTGCCACAGACAATCAAGATAATCCTGAAAGGGAAAAGGTCGGTAGGTGTCTATGGTAAGGATATCGCCCTGTATATTGTAAAAACACTCACAGCAGAAGGTGCTACATACAAAAGTGTGGAACTCACAGGCCCTGCTATAAAAGATATAAGTATGAGTGAACGGTTCACAATGTGTAATCTTACCACAGAGGTTGGTGCGAAGTGCGGTATTATAGAGGTCGATAGAAAGACGGAAGAGTGGTTCAATCAATATAATGTAAAAAGATATAGACCTGTTTTTTCTGATAAGGATGCTGTGTATGAGAACGAGATAGAAATAGACATATCAAAACTTACGCCACAGGTTGCTATGCCACACACTGTTGATAATGTAACAGATATAGATGAGGTTGAAGGTATAGAGATACAGCAGGCATTTATAGGTACCTGTACAAATGGCAGGACAGAGGACTTTGCAATAGCTGCATCAATACTTAAAGGTCGAAAGGTAAAACCGGGTGTCCGTCTTATATGTACTCCCGCCTCTCGTATGATATACCTTGAGTGTATAAAAAAGGGTTATATACAGACAATTATAGAGGCAGGTGGCTGTGTGACAAATCCTGGATGTGGACCCTGTGTAGGAACACATCAGGGAATACCTTCTGATGGAGAAAATGTTATATCAACAGCAAACCGAAACTTTAAGGGTAGGATGGGAAACCAGAATGCCTTTATATATCTTGCCTCTCCCGCTGTGGTTGCGGCAAGCAGTGTTATGGGAAAAATCACAGACCCGAGGAAGTATCTATGAAGGTGAAGTATAAAAAACCAGATGAGCCATTAGATGCTCTATTTAAAAATTTAGAAACAAACTCTGCATATGGAAGTGTGATTGTTAATAAAGAAAAATTTATAGAAATTCTAAATAATACCTTTTCACAGGAAGACCTCAACCTAATAAAACAACAAATTTATAAATTGGAAGAGATAATTTTCTCTCCTAAAAATGATATTTTTGGAGTTATGAACATTGAGAAAGAAGGAGATACAGTTCTTTTTAAGAAAGAGACATTAATTTCAGAGTTAGAGCAAATTTTAGGTGCACAAACAATTGAAAGGACACTTTACTATATAGATAGATTAAAAGAAAGTGTGAAAAAGATAAAAACAGGGAAAATAAATGATATCAATTTATTAAGATGGAAAGAATACAATAATATAATTACAGATAGTTTGTGGATTTTGGATAGAAGAGATAATTCAGGTGCCCATCTTGGTTGGTATTGGGGCAATTTTATTCCACAGATTCCACATCAGATGATGTTAAGATATACTAAAAAAGGGGATTGGGTATTAGACCCCTTTGTTGGGAGTGGAACAACCTTAATTGAATGTAGAAGATTAGGGAGAAATGGGATAGGTATTGAGTTAAATCCTGATGTGGTAAAAAAGGCAAAAGAAATAATCAATAAAGAGCAGAACAAAGACAGTGTAGTATCAGAAATAATAGCAGGTGATAGTAGAAATATTGATATAAAAGCAATTTTAGGTAGATATGGAACAGAAAAAGTTCAACTTCTTATTATGCATCCTCCTTATTATGATATTATCAAATTTTCCACTGATGAGAGAGACCTCTCAAATGCAAAAAGCACAGAAAAATTCTTAAAGATGTTCGGCGAGGTAGTAGATAATACAACACCTCATTTAGAAAAAGGAAGGTATTTTGTATTGGTTATAGGAGATAAATACTCCAAAGGTGAATGGATACCATTAGGATTTTATTGTATGCAAGAGGTCTTGAAAAGAGGGTACCTATTAAAAAGTATCATTGTAAA
>JAQVEU010000052.1 GCA_028697565.1 Candidatus Ratteibacteria bacterium | reverse complement strand
GCATGGGCACCGGAGATTGTCCTACCGCATGATATTGAAGTATTAACAAGTTATCTTTGATGGAGAGGTGGCTGAGTGGACGAAAGCGGCCGACTCGAAATCGGCTGTGCCTTTATGGCACCGCAGGTTCGAATCCTGCCCTCTCCGTTCCATTCAAGAATATGTTATAATTTTATGAAGGAACAGCAGTAAAGGAGGTGTGTTATGACAAAAAGGGAATACAGGTGTATTAGGGATTTTATAGATTATAACTTCCGTCACTTCAATGCTGCTGTTGTGGCATCTGCTTCCAGAGCATATGTAGAGCACCTTAAAAAGGGCGGAAAGATGATGATGGCCATCGCTGGTGCAATGAGCACAGCAGAGTTAGGACTTACACTGGCAGAAATGATAAGAAAAGAGAAGGTTCATGCCATTACCTGCACAGGTGCAAACCTTGAAGAAGACCTCTTTAATCTTGTTGCTCATAACCACTATGTTATGGTTCCCAACTACAGGGACCTTTCTCCCAAAGATGAGGAAAAACTTTTCAAAAGGCATCTTAATAGGGTAACAGATACCTGTATTCCTGAAGAGGAGGCAATGAGACGGCCGGAAAGGGTTATACTTAAATACTGGCAGAAGGCAGAAAAAGAAGGGAATAGGTATTTTCCCTATGAGTATATGTATCAGATACTGCGCAGTGGTGAACTTGAAAAGTACTATGAGATAGACCCTAAGAACTCATGGATGATTGCCGCCTGTGAAAAGGGCATCCCCATATTTGTCCCGGGGTGGGAGGACTCCACATTAGGTAATATGTTTGTTGCCCAAGTAAAAAAGGGAACAATAAAGGATATATCCATAGTAAAGTCAGGGCTGGAAACAATGGACTTCCTGATTGACTGGTATCTTAAAAATTCTAAAGATACAAGTATCGGCTTCTTTCAGATAGGAGGAGGTATTGCAGGGGACTTCCCTATATGTGTTGTGCCTCTCATCAGGCAGGACCTCGGAAATAAAAAATGTAGATTATGGGGATACTTCTGCCAGATATCTGATAGCACAACATCCTATGGTTCTTACAGTGGGGCTATCCCAAATGAAAAAATTACATGGGAAAAACTTGGGGTAGACACCCCGAAGTTCGTTATTGAGAGTGATGCCACAATAGTAGCACCCCTGATGTTTGCCTATATACTTGCAGGTTGACAAAAAGACAGGTATCTGGTATGCTGAAAAGCAGAAAGATATATGGGAAGAGCGAAAAAAATCCATCCTGACCTTCCTTTTACAAATAAAAGGAAGGAGAACTCCCCCCATTTATTAAAGAGGGGTGTGAGGGAAGTGAGAGAGGATTTTTAGGTTTAGTGTTTTGGATTTTGAGTTTTAGATTTTGAGTTTAATATAGGCCGGGGTAGCTCACTGGTAGAGCGCAGCCCTGAAAAGGCTGGCGTCGGCAGTTCGATTCTGCCCCCCGGCACTATAGAATAGTATAAAAGAGCAGAAAAAGCAGGACAAAAGGGAAGCAGTCGCCCACGCCACAAAAGGGGCCAGGGGAAAAAGTATTTTTCCCCTTACTTCGGTGGGGGAAGATTAAGGGGGAGAATCACTCCCCCTTAAAGAGCGATAGCGAGCGTCGGCAGTTCGATTCTGCCCCCCGGCACTATAGAAAAGATTGGAAGATTAAGGGAAATCCACCCCATCCCTCCTTTTCTAAATCCCCCCATTTCCCCCCTTTAACAAAGGGGGAGTGAGAGGGGAGTTGGATTCTCCCCTTGAAAGTGGGGTGAGAGGGGGTTTGGTGGGGGTGGAGTTCCCTTCAATTCCTCCCCATATGAGGGGGGAGGATATAGGTGGGGGTGGTTAGAGGGGATTTTTAGGTTTAGTGTTTTGGATTTAGAGTTTATTTATAGGTGGGGGTGGTAAGTAAAGGAAGGAAAAGTGAGATAAACACTTGGTAGGTTTTCAGCATCCCCTTAATTCCCTCCCCTCTGAGGGAGGGACAACAGGAGAACAAGGGGAGAGGGTTAAGGTGAGGGGAAAAGTTGTGAGTTTGAGATTTTAAGTTTAGAATTTATCCTATTGGAGGTGTTTACAAGGTGCAAGAGTATTATAATCAACTCCTTTCTAACTTAAAGATATTAAATCCTGGGACGAGATACACAATCAACCGTATCCTCAACAGAGAAAAATATCAGTTTATGCAGGAGATTATTTCCCTCTTAATCAAAATCAACGAAAAAGAGGAAGAGGTACGTGCACTCTCACAAAAAGAGATGCAGCAGATGACAACATCCTTTAAGGAACGGATACAAAAAGGTGAGTCGATGGATAATTTCCTTGTGGATGTATTTGCCCTCGTGAGAGAATCCGCAAGAAGAACCCTTGATATGCGGCACTTTGATGTACAGATATTAGGTGGTCTCGTGCTACACAGGGGAAACATTGCTGAGATGATGACAGGCGAAGGGAAGACACTCGTTGCCACACTCCCTCTTTTTCTCAACGCGCTAAGCGGCAGGGGATGTCATCTTGTTACAGTCAATGACTATCTTGCAAAAAGGGATACACAGTGGATGGGGGCGATATATCACTACCTTGGCCTTTCTGTTGGTTGTATCATCTCTTCCAAGGAGTCCAAAGACCCTTACACCCTTTCCGCATTTATATTTGACCCTACATATCTGCCTGCGGATTCAAGGTTTTTATATCTGAGGCCTATCCCAAGGAAAGAGGCATATAACTGTGATATTACATACGGAGTGGCGAGCGAGTTCGGGTTTGACTACCTCAGGGACAATATGTCTATAAGCAGGGATGGACAGGTCCAGAGAGAACTTAACTATGCCATTATTGATGAGGTGGACTCTATCCTTATAGATGAGGCACGAACCCCCCTTATTATATCAGGACCCGCAGAGGAAGCAACCCACCTTTACTATGATATAGACCGCCTTGTCAGGAAACTGAATAAGGACACGGACTTTACATTAGATGAGGAAGGAGAGACCGTAGCCCTTACAGATGAGGGGGTACACAAGTGTGAACGGCTGCTTGGCATACAGAACCTTTATGATGGGACACATACAGAGAATGTCCACCTCATACATCAGGCACTCAGGGCACATAACTTCTTCAGGAGGGATAAGGAGTATATCGTTAAAGATGGCCAGGTCATTATAGTAGATGAGTTTACAGGACGGCTCATGCCGGGAAGAAGGTGGAGTGATGGGCTACATCAGGCAATAGAGGCGAAAGAGGGCGTACGAATTGAGAGTGAAAACCAGACACTTGCAACCATATCCTTCCAGAACTACTTCAAACTATACAACAAGATTGCAGGTATGACAGGTACTGCACTTACAGAAGCAGTGGAGTTCAAGGAGATATATAAGACCGATGTCATCGTGCTACCTCCAAACAAGCAACTCAACAGAAAAGAATATGATGACGAGATATACAAGACAGAAAAAGAAAAGTTTGCAAAACTCGTTGCGGAGATAGAAGAGATGTATAAAACAGGGCGACCTGTGCTGGTCGGAACTATCTCCATTGAAAAGGCAGAACGGCTAAGCAGGATGCTTTCACAAAAAGGGATTCCTCATAAGGTTCTGCATGGTAAAAACCATGAGGCAGAGGCAGCCATCATAGCACAGGCAGGAAAGCTCAAGGCGGTAACCATAGCAACACAGATGGCAGGAAGGGGAGTGGACATTATATTAGGAGGAAACCCTGAAATATTAGCACGGGAGGAGACCATAAGGGTGATATGGTCAAAGAAAAGAGCAGAAGATAAAGGAACTCATCCACAGAAAGAGTTTGCAGAGGTGCTGACTGAAATAGAAAAGGCATATAAGGAACGTCTGGCGGATATAGACAACAGGTATAAACCCCTTCTACAAACAAAAAGACAACTACTCAATGAAAAAGAACAGTTGTTCTTTGCTCTGGATAAAAAGGCAAGGGAACAGTTTGAAGAGACAATATTCAACAAAGAGGGCGGAGATATATACCAGAGGTATAAGGGACGACTTGAAAAACAGAAAGAGGCATATGAAAGGGCCAATGAGCAACTTGTATCCGCACAGAAACAGGCAGGTGATAGGTATGATGCATCTCTAAAAGACCTCAAAGAATCCGAAGGCAGGGCATACAGGGAGTATCTATCCCTTAAGAGTTCTATAAAAACC
Organism: Candidatus Ratteibacteria bacterium; assembly: GCA_028697565.1. GTDB lineage: Bacteria > Ratteibacteria > UBA8468 > B48-G9 > JAFGKM01 > JAAYXZ01. Next base: position 2,042 of record JAQVEU010000052.1, on the reverse strand, counting down.
ACCCTAAATATTGTTCTTGATGAGGATATTGAGGAGATGAGGAACCGGTTGACAGAACTCCTGAATAACCCTGAAGCAGAAACAGAAGAAGGGGCAAAGGCCATCTATGAACTCCTTGTAAAGTACAGGGACTGGATAAAAAGGTATATGGAGATACTAACCAGTTGCTTTCCTTCTGTCGCCTCTCCCGATGCACCTCTCTTCAAAAAGGCATACAGATATCCTGCATATATTGACGAGATACTCACATCAGGAAAGAATATAGCCGATATTATAAAAGAGGTGAAGGAGAAAGAGGGACATCTATATACATCCTATGCTGAAGGGAAAAAGGAACTGCAACATCTCATCCTTATAAGTATCGCGGGAATGGACTACCACACAGCAGAACAGGAGTATAGAAAGGCACTCCAGGACTATGAGAAGGAATATGCGAGGTATGATGAGGAACTGAAAAAGGCACGGGAGGAGTATGAAGAGAGCAGAAGCAGGCATGAAGAAGAGTGGCAGAAGGCAAGAGAAGAACTTGAAAAGGCACCTGAGGAGTTCAAAGAGGTATATGATAGGTTGCTTGAGGAGTATAAAAAACCATGGATGGAAGACCACCAGAAGGTTATATCCCTTGGTGGGCTCCATGTGATTGGCAGTGAACGATATGAGGCAAGAAGGATAGACAACCAGTTAAAGGGACGGGCGGGAAGACAGGGTGACCCTGGCTCCTCAAGATTTTACCTTTCGCTTGATGATGACCTTTTAAGAATCTTTGGTTCGGAAAGGATGCGGTCTGTTATGGGACATATACCCGAAGGAGAGCCCATCGCACACCCGCTTATCAACAGGATGATAACAAATGCACAGAAGAAAGTGGAAGCACGCAACTTTGAGATAAGAAAACAACTCCTTGAATTTGACAATGTCCTGAATGAACAGAGGAAGGTTATATATGCACTGAGACAGGATATATTAGAAGGGAAAAACCTTGATACATATATAGGGGAGTTTATTGAAGAAACCATACAGGCAGCAATTGATGAGTATATGAACCTAAAACTCAAACCACTCAACTGGGATATGGAAAACTTCATTGCCTTTATAAAGAATACCTTTGATATTGTGGTTGAACTACCCCATCCAGACGAGATACAAAACCCTTCATACTGGCGGGAACAATTCTCTGAAGAACTGACAGACAAACTTAAGGGTATATATGAAACAAAAAAGAAAGAGGCAGGACAATATATATTAGAGATACAGAAGATTATTATGCTGCAGGTAATAGACAACAGATGGAAGGCGCACCTGAGAGTGATAGATGAACTCAGGGAAGGAATCGGACTGAGGGCATATGCCCAGAGAGACCCGCTCCTTGCCTATAAACATGAGGGCTACCAGGCATTCCAGGAGATGCTTGTTATGATAAAAAGGGAGGTCCTCTCCCATATATTCAGGGTAAGGATTGCAGAGACCCCCGCAACCCAGAGAAGAGTTCCTTCCCCTGCTAATGTCTCTTATAGTCATAAGTCATTACAACAGTTTGATGCAACACACGGCGAACCGAAAGAGCAGGCAGGTACAGTCACTCCCGTAGATACATTACCAGAGGAACAACCTGTGAAACCAGTTTCCTATGCGGCTGGCAGGAAGATAGGGAGGAATGAGCCCTGCCCCTGCGGTAGTGGTAAAAAGTACAAAAAGTGTTGTGGAAAAAATGTGTAAAAGTTGTGGATAAGTTATGGAAAAAGGGCAAGAGAACGTTGAGATATTGTGGAAAGAGGTGATGGCAAAGGTAGAAGAGCGACTGAATGACAACAGGGCATATGATATATGGCTCAGGCCAGTAAAAATTAAGGGGATTAGTGCCAATAAGGTACAGTTAGAGATACCGGGGACAACCTTTGAGAAGGGATTCATTCCCTATATTGGCCTAATAAGAGAGATATTTGAAGACATAGCGGGCTGGAAGCCAGAGATAGAGATATCTTACACAGGAGAAGAGAAGAGAACTACACCCCCTTCACCTACACCTACAATAGAATATGAAA
>JAQVEU010000051.1 GCA_028697565.1 Candidatus Ratteibacteria bacterium | reverse complement strand
GGTAATTCATGGAGAGGCGCTGTCATTGGTGCAGCAGTAGGAGCAGCCGCAGGTGGATGGATTGGCTATAAGATGGAAGGTAAAGAATCCGTTGCCAAGGCAGATGAAGATGTTGTAAGTAAAGCGGCACAAGATGCAGCAAAACTGAACTCCACTGTAAAATACTCAAGGGTTACTGAATCTGGCATTACAGAAGATGTCATAGCCACCCCTGGAGAACTTAAAGGCAGTGTAAGGACGGTCACCATCCAGTACTTCAGAAATGGCACCCTGATATCCACTGAAACCAGACAGGTTGAGGTATAAAAGAAAAAAAGAGGCAGACATAGAGGAAAACCCCTTTATATTTGCCTCTTTTTTTCTCCTCTTCCCCTCACATCTTTTTTCAGTCCTTTCCACATAAATGGGGCAAGTAAAAAGAATAGATTCGCTCTTAAAGGAAATAGTAGATAATCTGAAATTCCCCATCCATAGAGAGAGGAAATAAAGAGTAAATAGAAGATTCAGGAAATGGTAAAACCTTGCTTAACCCTTGCATCCCACTACGGGAATGCCTCACCATCTCGTCATCCTTGCCAAACAATGCTCCTTACTCGTCGCATTGGCAATGGGTCGGCCATTCGATGGGATTGCTCTTACCCATCGCAATCCCTTACTTCGCTCTATTCTTTATTTACTAATCACTGGTCACTAATCACTGCCTTACTATGCGAGGGGGGGGATTTGAACCCCCATGCCTTTCGGCACTGGATCCTAAGTCCAGCGCGTCTGCCAGTTCCGCCACCCTCGCTCTCTAATACCTATATTGCACTATGACTCACTAAATTCTTCAAAAAGTAGTTTTTTCTAAATCCCTCATCCTTGATAGAAGAGAAAAAGCAAATAAGAACTAACAGGTTACGCTCTTTTACATTTATTACTTCACAACTTTTACTTTAATAGGAGTCCCGAAAGAGGAAGTCACAGAATATCCATCAATCTTGGCGATATTGACATCTAATATCTCCTGACCTGCCTTTGCGATTGGTGGTGTAAATAAACGACTGAATAACAGCCCTAAAAGAGCAACAGCAATCACCGTTAAAATAAATTTTGTATACCCATCTACCTTTAACTTTATCTCTCCCATTTTCCCCTCACTTTAAAATCCTGTTTCTGCTCCTTCTTTTGCCTTTTGTTTTTCCCATTTCTTTTGCTGTTCTGAAATTTCTGCAGAGAGTATACACAGCGTGCCTTCTTCTGAAATCTCATTATATTCCAGTAACATCTCAGTTTTGGTTCCAAACCAAACATATTTTTCTATGTACTCATTGGATTGCCCACCTTTCCCAAATTTCTCAAATGTTGCTTCTTTTAAACCACACCAGTTGGTATACCCTTTTGTAATAATCCACACATTACAGAGTTTTCCTTGCCAAAAACCATATTCAATACTTTCAAGTTTTGCTGCTCCCATTTGAAGTTTATCCCCTTTTCTTATATACATCTTTACTCCGCCAAAACTTGGGTCAGTTCTAAAATATTTCATATCAGGCAAGGTAGAAATATCTGTTCCCCACTTAATACCTCTAAATCCATCTGGTTCTGTTCCTGGTTTTCCCCCAATTTTCCATTCTGAAAAAGCAAAACCACATATCAGGAAAAAACCTAAAAATGCCATCATCAGTCCCTTTTTCATTTTATCCCCCAATGTTTTAAAGCCAGTTCCCTCATTTTAAAATATAACAGGTTTTAGGTTCTCAACAACTACTTCCGGTTTTTCTTTAAAACATAAATGCTTGCTGGCACAAAGTATCTCTATTCCACGGTAAGTTTCATAAGTGCTCATTTTGTAGAAACTTCTAACTGGGAAATTTGAGCGGTGCGATGGTCCGCTTCTTTAACTAAATCCTCAATAATCTTGACTTCCTTTTCACCGAAATATGGTTCTCCACATTGCCGACACACAAAAGCAGGCACATCATCTAATACCAGGTGATAATTCTTTCTGTTCACTGAATAACTGGTTTTTTGTAACTTCATTTTTCCGCCACAGAAAAAGCATTTCATTTGATTTTCCTCCTTATAAATCCTTCCCACTCTTCCCCACTTGGAATGTAGGCAGTAATTACAGCTAAATAATCTTCTTTGGGTGCACAAACGACATGGATACATCTTTTTTCTTTCGTCCAGCCCATTATAAGACAACTATGGCCTCTTTTATCTTCAGGATAGTCCTCAATGATTTCGCCAGATTTAATAACCTCTTTGATTTCATCACGTGAAATAATTCTATCCTGAAGCAACATCTGATTAAGAGCGTGACGAGTAAATAATAATTTTTTCCCTAAGCAGGTCAAAATTTCTTTTTTAAATTCTTCTGACTGATTTTTTATGCTCATTAGATGTTATTATATCAGAAATTCCTAAGAAGCGAAAACACAGAAATTTCTGGCGTCCAAATGTCCGGTTAGAGATTACAAAAATAAGATGTGCATCAATTCCGCCACCCTCGCTTGATTATATAATATTCTATGAGGTAAAGGATTTTAAGGTATTTTCAAAGACGGATAAAACCTCTTGGTCATAAAGGACAAACCTTATCCGCCTTACTGATTTCAGATAAGAAACCGCTTCAAGAACTGTTTTTATGGCTATCTCTGCTGCCTCTTTCAGAGGATAGCCAAATGCTCCTGTGGAGATGGCACAGAAGGCAATAGAAGAAAGTTTGTTCTCCTCTGCAACCTTCAGGCAGTTTTTATAACATAAAGCAAGTTTTTCAGCAGGGTTTTTATCTCTGTAATAGACAGGCCCAAGTGTATGGATAATATAAGGATTTGGCAGGTTATATCCCCTTGTTATAACTGCCTCTCCAGTTGTTATCGGTGCAAGTTTCTTGCACTCTTCATATAACTGCGGACATGCCTTCCTGTGAATTGCACCTGCAACACCCCCACCAGGTGCAAGGTAGGCATTAGCAGCATTAACTACTGCATCAAAACCATCCTGTGCGGTTATGTCCCCTACCCTGCACTCTATTATAATTTCCCCTTTTTTTATTTCCATAGCAATTTATTTTAAGTGATTTTGACCCAGACATAGCGGGTTCTTGGACCATCAAACTCACAGAGGAATATACCCTGCCAGGTGCCAAGTTGCAAGGAACTATCCTCAACTATTACAGAAAGTGAGTGTCCTACAATACTTGATTTTATATGTGCATCTGAGTTTCCTTCTGAGTGGCTATATCTTCCGCTTTCAGGAACAAGTTGCTCAAGTTTTGAAAGAATATCTGACTTCACAGAAGGGTCTGCATTCTCATTTATTGTAAGTCCACAGGTTGTATGCGGAACATATACATAGCAGATGCCACTCTTTACCCCTGACCTTTTTACAGCATCTTCAATCAGTTGTGTTATCTCAACAAACTCCTGCCGTTTTGTCGTCCTTACATTTATCCTTTCCATTTTTATATTTTGTCCTACTCCTTTCATCCTACCCTGCCCCTCACCCATCCCCATAAATGGGGCGAGGAAATCTCTCTTCCTCCCCATACGAGGGGGGAGGATATAGGTGGGGGTGGAGAGTAAAGGAAAAGTTCTCACCCTCCCCTTTATCCCCTCCCCTCTGAGGGAGGGGGAAAAGGAAAGAAAACGGGGAGAAGGTATGGAAAACTAAATATTAGAGGTAATTCCTCCCCTCGTCCAGCATTGCAAGGTAGTTTTCCAGAGGTATATAGTTCGCCACTGAATTACCTGTTCCGAGGCAGTACCCACCACCGGGTAGACATATATCAAGTGTCTGATGTACACGTTTTCTTATCTGCTGCTCATCCGCATTAATGAGAAAGTTCATATCTATTCCACCAAGAATTCCTATCCTATGTCCCCACCGTTTTTTTGCTTCTGTTACAGGAAGTATCGTATCTTCCCACGAGTGCTTGGCATCAATTTTTACATCATTAATAAGTGGCTCCATAATATCATCAAGTTTACCACAGGAATGCAGAAGATATAGTTTATTATGCTGGTGTGCTATCTCTGCACACTTTTTATGCCAGGGGAGTGCCTTTTCTATCAGGATATCGGGACCAATCAAACATCCACCTTTAAATCCCATATCATCGCTTCCCCAGACAGCCACAAATTTATTATAATCAACAATCTGCCTGGTATAATCAACCTGAATCTCCCCTACCCTTTTAAACATAGCATCCACAAGGTCTGGCTGGTCATAAATTGCATAACATAGTCCTTCATATCCCATAAGTGCTGTTACATATTCAAGGATATGTGCGGTAAGGGAATAAAAGCCCATACCATCCGGGAGTTTTTTTTCACACCAGTCAAACTCACTCAGGTCAACCTTTGATGGGTCTGGCCAGGGATATTTTTCAAAATCATTCCAGGTAGAAATTGGTCCAATCCCTTCATCCTGCCAGGAACGTTTTCCTCTGTTTTTTTCATCCGGGGTGGTATCTTCTCCCTCTTTATGCTTTGCCTTCCACTCATAGTTCTGAGGATACGCCCTGATGATGTCATAACCAAGAAATCTGTGTAGCTCTAACCTTGCCTTCATTCTTAAATCCAGTGTACCAGCCGTAGGAGGTGCATAAGGGTCTTCAAAATATTCTCTGTAAGAGAGGTCAAAATACTCTGCTGCGGCTTTTTGAACTTCTATGTCAAGAAATAGTTCTATATTGTACACCCTTTCAGGTGTACTCTTTCTTAAAATGTTTCTTTTCAGTCCTTCAGAGTCAGGTTCAAATGGTTTTTTTAGATACATTATTTTTTCCTTTTGTTATGCCTGTTTCTGTCCTTTTAATATATCCCTGATTTCTGCAAGTAGTATCTCTTCCTTTGATGGAGGTGGAGGAGGTGGGGGTGGTGGCGGTGCTTCCTGTTTTCTTCTGAGTTTATTTACTCCCTTAACTAAAAGAAAAATTGCAAAAGCAACGATAAAAAAGTCCACCATTGACTGTATAAATTTTCCATAGTAAAGCAGTACTGCTGGCTTATCACCTGTGGCCTGCCTCAGAGTAATAGCAAGATTGGTAAAGTCCACACCAGCAAGAATTGCTCCAAGTGGAGGCATAAGGACATCACTCACAAGGGATGATACCACCTTGCCAAATGCTGCGCCTATAATGATACCCACAGCCATATCTATCATATTACCTTTTATAGCAAACTCCTTAAATTCTTTAAATACCCCTCTCATAGGCATCTCCTTGTTGGCACATATTTAGTAAATCTTGCTTATACATAAGTAGCGAGTAGCAAGTAGAGAGTATAGAGAAATCCCCTCTAACTCTCCCTTATCAAGGGGAGAACCTAAATCTCCCCTCTTTCCTTTTTTCCCCTCCCTCAGAGGGGAGGGGATAAAGGGGAGGGTGAGAACTTTTCCTATACTCTCCACCCCCACCTATATCCTCCCCCCTCATATGGGGAGGAATTAAATCCCCTCTATCCCCCCTTTACAAAAGGGGGGAATGGGAGGATTTTATTCAAGTGGTGTATTCAATGCTGTTTCTTCCACCTTGTAAGAAAAATCTGACTGGCCGTCATACATAATGTTAAATTTATATTGTGTATCCGGTTTGAGCTCGTATTTTATGGTTGATTCCTTATATTCCCTTACCTTTTCTTTTTTAGCGCCAAGAAGGATATTTAAAACACCCGTTGGTTCCTTATAATGCGTCGCGACAAACTGGACTTCATAGGTTCCTTTTTCAAGTGTAAATGAGTCCTCTGATATCTTTTTTGAAGTAAGTGTTTTTATGTTCCATGCGGTATCACCGGACTTTCTGTACTGAAATGAAAGTTCAACTGTATTGCTTTCACCCCACAGTTTAACACCAGTTTCCTGTTGTGCGGAATCAGAAAGAGCAGGATTTGTTAATTTAAGGACTATCTTTGCCGGTAACGTCTGCCTTTTCTTCTCAAGTTCTGCTGCTTTTTCTTTTGCCAGTTGTTCCTTTTCTACCTTTTCACTATACACACGAGGCGACCATCTTTTTTCTGATTCCTTTGCTTCAGCAAATGAGTGCTTCAAAACGGATGTCTTTCCTTTTTGAACCATTACACGGGCAGAATCAGCATAATCCCCACTGACAAGAATTATTGTGTGAAGTCCTGCAGGAATATCCTTAATGGTAACAGGCGGGGTCTCAGCAATTTTAACTCCGTCAACATAGATAGTTGCCTTTTCAAGGTCTGTTATAACTGTAAGGTTCCCTGTCCACTTCGCCCCTTTTGTATCACTTGTGGATACCTCTTTTTT
>JAQVEU010000050.1 GCA_028697565.1 Candidatus Ratteibacteria bacterium | reverse complement strand
GTATCAGGAACACCAACAAGGATATTAACCTTTGCATCTTTAAACTGGGCAGCAACAATATCTGCCTGCTTTTCACCATCTATAAGAACATCACTATAAACTACTTTTACCGGAGACCCATCTGGTTTTTTAATCTTACCAGATATAACATCTGCTGTCATCTTAACAATATTTACTACCCTCTCTCTTGGTTGCTTATCAATTCGTGGGTCCCCAGGAGCAAAAACACCTATAACACATTCATTAGGTTCTGAAACTTTTGGTAAATCAAGACGTATTGGCCCCATTTTCCCCCTTTTTAGATTTTGTAGTTCTGCCAAGTACCTGTTTTCTGCTTAACTTTGCCCTGCCCTGCTCATCAAAACCTAAAAACTTCACAGAAATTGTATCACCCTCTTTTATTACATCCTCAACCTTATTGACCCTGTGGGGTGCCAGTTCTGAAATATGGACGAGTCCCTCTTTGCCTGGTAGAAACTGGACAAAGGCACCAAAACTCATTGTCTTCACTACTTTGCCTTCATAAATCCTGCCTGGTTCTGGCTCTTCTGTCATTGCCCTTATCATCTCTGCTGCATCTTCACAGGCACGGCTATCCGGAGAATATATCCTGACAGTCCCATCATCAGAGATATCTATCTCTGCACCTGTGTCTTCTATAATCTTTTTTATTGTCTTACCACCAGGACCTATTACCAGACCTATCTTATCCGTCTTTATCTTCATAGAAATAATCCTTGGTGCATATCTTGAAAGAGAAGGTCTCGGAGCAGCAATGGTGTCATATAACTTTTTAAGGATTTCCTCCCTTGCCTTTTTTGATTGGTAGAGTGCCTTTTCCATAATATCAAGTGTTAGGCCTGATTCTTTTACGTCCATCTGAAAACCCGTAATTCCTACATCTGTCCCCGCTATCTTTAAATCAAGATTACCATAGTGATCTTCTTCTCCTGCTATATCTGTCAACAAAATATACCTGTCTCCCTCTTTTATTATTCCTACTGAAACACCTGCTACATGTTTTTTGACAGGAACACCTGCATCCATCAAAGCAAGACTACCCGCACATACAGTTGCCATAGAAGAGGAACCATTTGATTCAAGAATTTCTGCAACAATCCTTATGGTATAAGCAAATTCTTCTTCTGGAGGGATAATAAATTCCAACGCCCTTGCAGCAAGAGCACCATGTCCTATCTCCCTTCTGGATGCACCCCTTAAAGGAGATACCTCCCCCACTGAAAAGGGCGGAAAATTATAATGCACCATAAACCTTTTGGTCATCTCTTCATGAAGCCCTTCTATTCTTTGTTCATCCCTGCTTGTTCCTAATGTCACAGAAGACAGACATTGTGTTTGTCCTCTTGTAAATAAGGCAGAGCCATGTGTCCTTGGTAAAATACCAACAACACAATCCACAGGTCTTATCTCATCAGGTCTCCTTCCATCCAGCCGTTTACCTGTGTTCAGTATTATATTTCTGATATTTAATTCAAGGGCATCCTGAAATGCCTTCTTTGCCTTTGACTGTGTCTCCTCAGGAAAAGAAAGTAAAAATTCTTTCTCCATTGAGTTATAAAATTCTTCCCTATCTTTTTTATCTGGAAAGTCATAGGTACGCTCTATTCTCTCAGAAATAAATACCTGTGCCTTTTCCTTTGTCTCTTCATCATATTTTTCTTCTTCCCATATCTCTTTTTCACCAAGAAGTTCTTTCTGTTTTGCTATTATTTTTTTTATCTCCTGATGGGCAACCTTAACTGCCTCAAGAAATTGCTCCTCAGAAACCTCCTGTCCATCTCCCTCTACCATCAAAATTGAGTCCTCTGTACCAGAAACAACAATATCTATCAAACTATTTTTTGAACCATTTTTCCCTATCTGAGTAGTAGTGGGGTTGACAACATATTTATTGTCTATTAGCCCTATTCTTACAGCACCAATAGGACCAGGAAAAGGAATTTTAGAAGCAGTAATAGCAGCAGAGACAGCAACAATTGCTGGCACATCAGGTTCATTTTCCATATCAGCGGAAACCACACTAACAATAACCTGTACCTCTTTTCTATAGCCACTGGGAAAGAGTGGCCTGATAGAGCGGTCTATCAACCGGCTTACCAATATCTCTTTTTCAGTTGGCTTCCCTTCTCTTTTAAAAAATCCACCAGGAATCTTGCCAACCGAGGATATATATTCTCTGTAGTCACATATAAGAGGGAAAAAATCAATATCTTCACGGGGTTCTTTTGAGCTTACCACAGTAGCCAAAACAACTGTATCGCCCACACGTGCCCATATAGAACCATCACTCTGTTTTGCAACAAGTCCACTTTCTAAAGATAAGGTACTACTACCAAAAGGAATCTCTATTTTTTTTGTCATTTTTGTTTTACTTTCTGATGTTTAACTTCTCAATAATTTCAAGATATTTGGAAGGATTTTCCATCTGAAGGTATCGCAAGAGTTTTCTTCTCTGGCCTATAAGTTTCAAAAAGCCACGTCTTGAATTCGTATCCTTTTTAAATTTCTTGAAGTGTTCATTAAGTGCTTCTATCCTTTTTGTAAGCAATGCAATCTGCACCTCAGGTGAACCTGTATCACCTTCATGCCTCCCAAACTCTTTTGCTATCTCCTTTTTTATTTCTGTCTCCAGCATCTTTCTATCTCCTTTACTAAATATTCACTGCGCCACGTTCATACTTAATTAGAAGATTTGATGAGCGCAGATTTGAAGATTCTTTTTTATTCTAAATCTGCTAATTTTTTAATCTTTAATCTTGTGATCTTCTAATTGTTCTCTCTGTTCTCTACTTCTTTTTACTCTGTGCTTTACATAATTATATAACTTCAAAAACTTTTTGTCAATAAGATGTTTTATGGTAAGATAATAAGAGAAAAATCAGTCAACTACGTTGCCTGAGAGTAGCAAGAATAAATATCCTTACTTTTAAATTTTGAGTTTTGAATTTTGAGTTTAATATTTACATCCTTACTTTTGAGTTTAGAGTTTTGGATTTTGAGTGTACATATGAACCGGGTCTAGTGAAATTTATATTATGGGAAAATATACAAAAGTTCGGGGGATGCACGATATCCTGCCAGAAGAGATTTCAAAGTGGCAGTTTATTGAAAAAATACTTACAGAAATAGCATGCCTTTATGGATATAAAGAGATTCGCCCTCCTCTTGTAGAGTCCCGCACCCTTTTTGAAAGAAGTATAGGAAGTGAGTCGGATATTGTCTCTAAAGAGATATATGCCTTCAAAGATAGAAAAGGAAGGGACATTGCGCTCAGACCAGAAGGAACCGCCTCTGTGGTAAGGGCATTTATTGAATCCAATATGGGCACAGAAAAAAGAATCTTCCGCCTTTACTACTATGGACCAATGTTCAGGTATGACAGACCGCAGAAAGACAGATACAGACAATTTTACCAGTTCGGGGTTGAACTACTTGGAGGTAAACATCCATTTTTTGATGGAGAAGTTGTGGTAATGCTTCATACTATAGCAAAAAAATTGAAAATTGAGAATTATTATTTTCTTGTCAATACACTCGGATGCTTGCAATGTAAAACAAAATTTTCTAATATCATAAAGAGCTATTTTTCAGAAAAACTAACCCATCTCTGTAATGACTGCCAACAACGGATTATATCCTCCCCTTTAAGAATACTGGACTGTAAAAATCCACAGTGCAAACAGTATGTTTCTGATGCGCCTGTAATTGTAGATTTACTCTGTTATGACTGCCAGAACCATTTTAAAAGGTTTGAAGAATATATAAATGCACATAGTGTTCCTTATAAGGTTGACTCACACCTTGTAAGAGGACTTGACTATTACACTAAAACCGTCTTTGAACTATACGTAGACCAGGATGAAAACGCTATTGCAGCGGGTGGAAGATATGACACACTTGTAAAGCAATTGGGAGGTCATGATATTCCTGCTGTGGGCTTTGCTATCGGTATGGAACGGCTTATTCCTCTGGTTAAATATGAAGGGCCTGAAAAAAATTTTTTCTATCTTGCCTGCATAGGAGAAGAGGTGAAACTTAAAGGTGCTATGATAATAAATGAAATGAGGAGTAAAGGGCTCGCAGTAGAAACAGATTATGAACAGACATCTCTCCGTTCGCACCTAAAAACAGCCAATAAAACAGGAGCACGGTGGTGTATAATAATCGGAGAGGAAGAGATAAAAAAGAAAGAGTTTATTGTCAGGGATATGATTTCAGGAGAACAGATAACTATTCCACTGGATAACCACATAAACAAGATACAGGAGTTATTACAATGATGAGGAGCCATAGATGCGGAGAGTTAAATAAGCGACATTCGGGAGAAGAGGTAATACTCTGCGGATGGGTAAATTCTATAAGAGACCATGGAGGAGTTATTTTTTTTGATATAAGAGACCGATATGGAATGACACAGGTGGTATCTTCTCCCGAAAAATTTAGTGAAGAAGAGTTTGAAAAGATAAAGGAACTGAGAAATGAGTGGGTAGTAAGAATTGAGGGAGTTGTTAAAGAAAGAACTCCTGAAACAGTAAATCTAAAAATACCCACAGGAGAGATAGAAGTTTCCCTTAAAAAGATTGAGGTTCTTAATACATCACTCCCTTTACCTTTTGAAATTTCTGAGGCAGATAATAAGATAGAAGAAACACTGAAACTAAAATACAGGTATCTACATATAAGAACATCAGGAATAACTGAAAATCTTCGCAAAAGGGCCCTTTTCAGCCACCGAATAAGAGAGTTTCTGATATCAGAGGACTTTATAGAGGTAGAAACACCCATCCTTACAAAGAGCACCCCTGAAGGAGCAAGGGACTTTATTGTTCCTTCAAGATTAAATCCTGGAAAGTTTTATGCACTCCCACAGTCACCTCAACTATTCAAACAACTTCTTATGGTTGGTGGTCTTGACAGGTACTTTCAGATTGCGAGATGTTTCAGAGATGAGGACCTGAGGGCTGACAGACAGCCAGAATTTACACAGATAGATATAGAGATGTCTTTTATAGATGAGAGTGATATTATTTCACTCACAGAAAAGATGTTACAGTATGCCATTGAAAAAACATTCAATATATCTGTAGAGATTCCATTTCCAAATATGTCCTACGATAGCGCTATGTCAAAATACGGAAGTGATACTCCTGACCTCCGTACCCCATTAGAATATAGAGACCTTACATCTGTTTTTCAGAAAACAGAGATAAAAGTCCTCAGAAATATTGTTGAAAAGGGTGGAATAATAAAAGGATTTGTTTTTAATGAAGGCGAGAAAATATCTCTTAAAGATATAGAAAATATTGACAGGGCAATAAAAGAAGCAGGAGGTGGAGGGCTTGGATGGATAAGGATTAAGGGAACAGATATCCAGAGTCCATTCAGGAAGTTTTTACCCCTGGAGGTTATTGACGAGTTAAAGAGTACAGTCAATATATCTTATGTAGAAAACTCCATTGTTTTTTTCCTTGCAGGAGATGAAAAGAAGATAACCGAACTACTTAACATTATAAAAAGAGCGGTCATGGAAAAGATAACCGATAACAAAGTAGATACGTTTAAATTTGTATGGATAAAAAACTTCCCTCTATTTGAATTCAACTCTGAAGAAAAAAGATTTCAGGCAGTTCATCATCCCTTCACATCACCCAAAGAGGAAGATATTCATAAATTCAGGACAGACCCGGGTAGTATGCGCTCAAGGGCATATGATATAGTATTAAATGGAATTGAAATAGGTGGTGGCAGTATACGAATTAATAAAAAGGATGTACAGGAAGAGGTATTTAGAACCATAGGACTTGAAATAAAAGATGCTACGGAAAGATTTGGATTTTTACTCAGGGCGCTTGAATATGGAGCACCGCCACATGGGGGTATTGCATTAGGACTGGACCGTCTTATAATGTTGCTAACAGGTGAATCCAGTATAAGAGAAACTATTGCATTTCCTAAAACACAAAAAGGCACCTGTCCTCTCACAGATGCTCCAGGTGATATTGAAGAAAAACTCCTGAAAGAAAACAGAATAAAGATTGACACAGAAAAAATTAAGTGATAGAATAAGGCAAAACAACAAAGGGGCGAATAATGAAGAAAAAAATAATGGTTTTTTATATAGGTCTTGTTAGTATCCTATTTCTTTCCGGATGTGCCACCACAGGAGGTAAAGAGAAGGCCAAAGAACCGGCAAAAAATGAACTTGAACTTATAGATATAAAAATGAAGCAACTTCTTGCAATATCCGAAACAAGTTTAGAGTTA
>JAQVEU010000049.1 GCA_028697565.1 Candidatus Ratteibacteria bacterium | reverse complement strand
ACAAATGAAGGTATTGCAGGAAAGGTGGTTCAGACAGGTAAACCCATTATCATACCAGATGTAAGGGAAGAACAGGAATATAAATACAGAGACATTGCCATAAAAGAAGGACTTGTCTCTATGCTTGCTGTTCCGATGAGTGTTAAAGGCAAGGTTATAGGAGTACTGAATATCTATACAGCAAAGCCACACCATTTTACAGAAAGGGAGATAGAAATTCTTACATCCATTGCCAACCAGTCAGCCATTATTATTGAAAACACTGAACTGATGGTGAAAACGAAAGTATTAGAAGAAGAGATAGAAACAAGGAAAAAGATAGAGAAGGCAAAAGGGATTCTGATGAAGGAAGAAAAACTTACAGAAGAAGAGGCGTATAATAAACTCCGTAAATTTAGTATGGATAATAGAAAAAGTATGAAAGAGGTAGCAGAGGCAATAATCATCGCCTATGAGATAAAACAATAACCCATAATGGATGTATACACCCTTTATAGAACCCTAAAAAATAGATATGGTAGACCTGAAGGACAGTGGTCTTTGTGGTGTAAAAGACCTAAAACAAAAGAGGAAAAAGAGCAGGTTATCATAGAATCAGTTCTTACACAGAGGGCAAACTGGAAAAATGTATCTTATGCTGTCTCCAATCTCAAAAGTGCAGGACTCCTTTCTCTTAAAAAAATTATTTCTATAGAGGAAGAAAAACTTCAACCTCTTATAAAACCATCGGGCTTTTATAGAATCAAGGCACACCGACTGAAAATACTCTGTGATTTCATTGTCAATGAATGTAAAGGTATTGAAAAAGCAGCAAAGATACCATACAACATTATGCGGCAAAAACTCCTTGCCTTAAACGGCATAGGAGAAGAAACAGCAGATGATATACTTCTTTATGCCTTTGAAATGCCTGTCTTCGTTATAGATGAATATACAAGACAACTTGTCAAAAGGTATAATCTTACTGATAAATTTTCTTACAGATATCTGCAGGAGTTTTTTGAAAAAGGCATTGGGAAAAAGGACTATGCCTTATATCAGGACTTCCATGCACTTATTGTTATTGATGGGAAAAACACTTGACGTAAATATACATTTTAGTGTACACTTTTTATAGGAGGTAAAAGGATATGATTAATAATGTAACAGTAAAGGAACTGAGACCTGAGCTACATAATGTAATACAAAACATAGATACAAAATTAGAGAGATATATCATTACAAAACATGGTAAACCTGTGGCTGTGATGATGAGCATTGATGACTATGAATCTCTTCTTGAAACACTGGAAATTTTATCTGACAAAGAGGCAGTAAAAAGAATTAAAAGAGCAAAGAGACAGATAAAAGAAGGAAAAACTATCTCTATTGAGGAACTAAAAGAAAAAACAAAAAAACTGAATGTATAAGATAGAACTTTCCCACCTCGCAGAAAAAGAGATTGAAAACATATATAAAAAAGAGAGAAAATTATTTCCTAAAATTATCTCTGCAATAGAGTCATTGAAAACAAACCCTTATAAAGGGAAAAAACTCAAAGGTCAATTAGAGGGAGATTACTCCCTAAGGGTGTGGACCTATCGTATTATCTATACCATCCAGAATGAAAAATTGATAATATATATTATTGATGTAGGACACAGAAGAGAGGTATATAAATAGCAATAATAAACATTAGTAAAGGTCGTAAGGTTAGGCATAGAGTAGAAAGCAAAAAATTAAAGATTGAAAAACCAATCTTTTCTCTTTCCTTTCATAAAGGAAGGTTGGTTGGGATGGATTTATAGTTTTGAATTTTGAGTTTCCCTATCTCTGTGCCCGAAATATGAACGGGATTGATAGAAAAAAGAGGGAAAAAGATGATAAGAAGAGGGATTGCCACATTTACGTTGGATACAGGAAAGTGTCCAAGGTGGCTCTTTGAAAGGATGGTAAAACTTGGAAGAAGTATGGTTGATGTAATTGTTGAAGAGTATGGGCCTGATGAGTTTATAGAAAGGGTCTCAGACCCTGTATGGTTCCAGTCATTAGGAACTGTCCTTGCCTTTGACTGGAATGCATCAGGGCTTACAACAATACTTACTGCGGCACTGAAAGAGTCCATCAAAGGAAGAGAGAAACAGTTAGGAATCTTTATATGTGGTGGTAAAGGAAAAACATCTCTTAAGACGCCTGATGAGATACAGCAGTGGGGTGACTACATCTCCCTTCCAGAAGAAAGTATTACCAACCTTGTATATAACTCAAAAATGTCCGCAAAGGTAGACAACTCCCTTGTACAGGATGGCTATAATATCTACCACCATGCATTTTTCTTCTCAAAAAACGGACAGTGGGCAGTTGTACAACAGGGAATGAACACAACAAACTCCACTGCAAGAAGGTATCACTGGTTCTCAAAAAGTGTAAAGGATATTGTATGTGAACCACACTCAGGGATATCATCAGATATGGTAAAGGTCCCCTGCCTCAACATCACAGCAAAAGAAAGTGAAGAAAATAGAAGGTTATCCACAGAGATTGCCACAACATCATATATTGAACTTATACGGGATATGAAGATACTCAGGAAACACTCAAGTAATCTGTCAAAGATGCTCGCTGTAAAACACAGAGAAGATGAAACCATCTTTCTTGAACTGAAAGATACAGAGTTTAAAACACACCCTGTTATCAATGAAGAGTTTTTATACAATAGATACCTTGAAAAAATTTTGTGGACTGTATATCAAATAAAACCAGAACACTATGAAAAACTTGTTGCCATTGCAGGTGTGGGACCAAAAACAGTAAGGGCATTGAGTTTGGTAGCAGAGGTAATATATGGAGCACCTGCCTCTTATAGAGACCCTGCACGGTACTCCTTTGCCCACGGCGGAAAGGATGGTACTCCCTATCCTGTTGATAGAAAGACATACGACCAAACAATCCTGTTTTTCAGAGAAGTCGTAAGAAAAATGAAGATACCTCCTATTGAAAAAGAAAAATTATTAAGAAAACTGGTATAGGCCTATTTTATAGTTATGGACCTGGCATAGTTGTCAGTTTGTCCCCATCACAGCATATAATATATACCTTAAAGGTTAATCCTCATCTCTACTTCACCTGTAATACAGAAACCACACCTTTCATAAAAAGATATATTCTTCGTCTCGCAGTTAAGGATAACCTTATAACATCCTTTCTCCCTTGCCTTTTCTATTAAAAATCCCACCATCACAAGCCCCATCCCTTTTCTCCTATGCCTTATATCTGTTACAACATTTTCTAAATGTCCATACGGTCTGCCTCCATGTGAAAGATTTTTCTGGATAAGAAGTATTGCTGTTCCTAATAATCCTTCTTCTCCTTCAGCAACACAAAGACAGTAGTCAGGACTATTTAAAATATCCTTCAGTATCTCTCTTCCTCTATTACTCTCTAACCTATCCTCGGGCTTGGGTGGACTTAGTTGAGAAAGTAAACCTACAATTCCTTCAAAGTCATCCATACGGGCAATCCTTACTTTAAAATCCATACATCCCTCTTTTTTACACCTGTATAATCTGTATTCCTATCTCCTTTAGTTTTTTTATGGTTTTTAGATATAAATCTTCTTTGTTTTCATTTGTAATAAGTGTATACTTTCTTCTATTCTTAATATCAATCCTTATCATCCTCATACTTCTTGTTTGATAGGTACACTCCCTCCCTATCTTTGAACTATCTGCAAGAACAATTACCTCTCCTGCCTTCCTTATAATATGTTCTATCTGCTGAACTGTATTTATATCATCTGAACTTAAACCTCTTGTAGATATCCCAGGACTCCCTATAACAACCTTTTGTATCTTGGAAAAGTTATAGTGTATATCTACAACACTGAGATTTTTCCGAGAGATTTCACCACCTACGATACCAACAAAGTTCTCAAGAAAAAATCCTTCATATTTTTTAAGCCATAGGTTCAACACGAAAATATTATTTGTCCATATTTTGAGCATAAAGTGCCTGTCGGACTGTGCAAGATATTCTCCGACATAGGAGATGGTTGTCCCTGCCCCCAAAAATATCTCATCACCAGGACTGATAAATTCCACACACCTTCTGGCAATCTTTTCTTTCGCTTCCTGATTAAACCTGCTCCTCTTTTCAAATGCAAGAAAAAGGTCTTTTATATTCATACAAGTTATTTTACAAAATGTCTTACAAATTGTCAAATACATTGCAAAGTAATTGTATAATATCTCTTTCACATCTTGTTTCTACTATTTTCTATTTCTTCTCGCCACTCCATATAAAACTCCTGTCTAAAATTTGCAAGAAAGGAAACTTAAAAAGTATAATAAGCATTATGAGATATTTTTTATTTCTACTACCTTTATTGCTAATGCTCTTACCTATTCATGCGGCTGAGAAACTTGTAATTATCTCCCCCCACTGGGAAGGTGTAAGGATTGAGGTTGAAAGAGCATTTAACCAGTGGCACCTTAAAAATTATGGAGAAAAAGTAGATATAGAATGGATTGACCAGGGAGGGACATCAGATGATTTGAAGTTTGTGGAATCTCTTTTTAAAAAAAGCCCTGACGGCATAGAAATAGACCTATTCTTCGGGGGTGGAATTGCCCCTTACCTCACATTAAAAAAAGAAGGGTTATTACAAACATATAAAATTCCACCAAACCTCTTAAAAAAAATCCCTTCTCAATGTGCAGGTATCCCCAACTACGACAGGGACTTTACCTGGTATGGGGTTATCTTAAGCGGGTTTGGTATCTTATATAACAAAAAGGTGCTTGACTATTTATCTCTACCCTATCCTTCTACATGGGAATCATTGACAGATAAAAGATACTACTCATGGGTAGGCAATGGAGACCCAAGGCATAGTGGAAGCTTACATATGATGTACGAGATTATTCTTCAGGCATACGGGTGGGAAAAGGGATGGGAAGTCATTTTGGCAATAGCAGGCAATACAAAAACATTTACTGCAAGTGCATCATCTGTTGCAAAAAACACATCCCTTGGAGAAGTAGCAGTATCCCCCTGTATTGACTCCTATGCACTTGCACAGATAGAGGTAAATGGCTCTGAAAATATGGGCTTTATCCTTCCTGAAAACCTTACAGTAATCAATCCAGACGCTGTGGGAATTCTCAAAGGAGCACCTAACCTCAAGACAGCAAAGAGATTTATAAACTACCTTCTCTCTTATGATGGGCAACTCTTATGGATGTTGAAAAAAGGAACAAAAGGCGGACCCACAGAATATTCCTTAAACAGGTTCAGTATAAGGACTGATGTTTATGAAGACCCCGCCCTAAAAAACACAGAAATTTTCAATCCATATACCCTCAAGGGTACTATAAGATATGACTTTGAACTTGCCTCAAATAGATGGAACCTTTTGAATGATATGCTTGGAGCACTTGTAATAGACCCCCATAACAGGTTGAGAAAGGTATGGAGTATAATATTAAAAGAAAATAGTGAGCCACTTAAAAAAATGTTTTTTAAGATACCTGTGGAAGAGAGAGACCAGAAGTTTTTATGTGAGAACTGGAACAACCCTGTATTTCGTAACCACTATATCAATAACTGGGTTAACTTTTCAAGAGAAAAGTTTTATTTTATAGAAAAGAGTTTAAGATAATATGGAAAAACTTGTATTGAAAGACATATCAAAAAGATTCGGGAAGGCAGAGATACTAAAAAATATCTCACTTAATGTAGAAAAAGATGAGATATTCTTTATTCTTGGACCTTCGGGTTGTGGAAAGACAACACTTTTAAGAATAATAGCCGGCTTTATACTCCCGGATTCAGGAAGGATACTACTCAACGGAAGAGATATTACAAACACACCGCCATCAAAAAGAAACATTGGTATTGTATTCCAGAACTATGCACTCTGGCCACACCTCTCTGTATGGAAGAATGTCTCCTATGGACTTGAGATAAAAAAATATCCTGATGGAATAATAAAAAAGAAGGTAGAAGAAGTACTTGAGATAACAAAACTCACACCATTTAAAGAGTACTACCCGTCAAACCTTTCAGGTGGTCAACAACAGAGGGTAGCACTCGCAAGAACTATTGTGAACGAACCGGATGTCTTACTATTGGACGAACCACTGAGCAATCTTGATGCACAACTAAGAGAAGAGATGCGGACAGAGATACAGCGACTACAGAAAGAGACAGGCATAACAATGGTATATGTAACCCATGACAGAAGAGAAGCAATGGCTATGGGAACAAAGATTGCTTTAATAAATGGAGGCAGGATTATAGAGGTCGGC
>JAQVEU010000048.1 GCA_028697565.1 Candidatus Ratteibacteria bacterium | reverse complement strand
CAATCCTTCCATAGATCCGTTAAGGGAACCGATGGAACTAAAGACCTTTATAGGGCGGAAACCTGACAGGATTGTATATAGTAAGGTAAAGAATGGAAGATACATTATGGAAGGAGATATGCCTCATCTTCTTGAGATGGAGATACCTGTGATGTTCTCTGCGATGAGTTTTGGTTCAATATCCCTGAACGCCTGCAGGTCACTTGCAAAGGCAGCGTCTTTATCCGGTGTTTACTGGAATACAGGGGAAGGAGGTATGCATAAAGAACTCTATCCTTATGCAGAAAGAGCAATAGTTCAGATAGCAAGTGGTAGATTTGGGGTTAATGTGAATGATATTGAAAAGGCGGCTGCGGTTGAGATAAAGATAGGACAGGGAGCAAAGCCTGGGATAGGTGGACACCTGCCGGGGGAAAAGGTCTCTGATGAGATTTCTCTTACCAGAATGATACCAGCAGGCACTGATGCTATAAGTCCTGCACCTCACCATGATATATATTCAATAGAGGACCTGATGCAACTGATATTTGCTATAAAAGAAGCGACTTCATATGAAAAGCCGGTAGGGGTTAAAATTGCTGCTGTCCATAATGTGGCTCCCATAGCAAGTGGTATTGTAAGGGCAGGAGCGGACTTTATAACCATAGATGGTATAAGGGGCGGGACAGGTGCTGCTCCTGTGGTTATAAGGGATAATGTGGGTATACCAATAGAACTGGCTATTGCTGTTGTTGACCAGAGGTTAAGAGAAGAGGGCATAAGAAATCAGGCATCAGTGATAGCAGCAGGTGGTTTTAAAACAAGTGCTGATATAGTCAAAGCAATTGCTCTTGGAGCAGATGCTGTCTGTATAGGGAGTGCGGCTCTGATATCCCTTGGGTGTCATATATGTCAAAAGTGCTATACAGGCAAGTGTAACTGGGGAATTGCCACACAGGACCCGTATCTTACAAGGCGGCTTAATCCTGAGATAGGGGCAAGGAGGTTGTGCAACCTTCTCAGGGCATGGTCACTTGAGATAAAAGAGATGTTAGGTGGCATGGGAATCAATGCCATAGACTCACTCCGAGGTAACAGAGAACAGCTGAGGGGGGTTGATCTTACTGAGATGGAACTTAAAATGTTAGGGATTAAACACGCGGGGGAGGCATGGTGAAGGCAAGAAGGATTGTTATAAAGGAAGAGTATTGTATTGGATGTAGATTATGTGAGGTGTATTGTATTACACAGCATTCTCCTTCCATGGACATAATAAAGACTTATAAAGGCAAGTTCCCGACGCCTGTATCAGGGATATATTTTGAGGAGAAGGGAAACACATCCTTTGCTGTCCAATGCAGGCACTGTGATGAGGCGCCGTGTCTGGAGAATTGTCTGACAGGTGCAATGTACAGAGATAAAGAGACAGGCAGGGTTTTGCATAATAAGGAAAAATGTGTTGGTTGCTGGATGTGTGTAATGGTATGTCCGTTAGGGGTTATCAAGATAGATTATAAGGAAAAGAAGGTCGTATCAAAGTGCGACCTTTGTATTGACAGGGAGTTCCCTTCCTGTGTGGAACACTGTCCTAATGAGGCAATAGAGATTGTTGATGAAAAAGGGGAAAAGATAGAAAAGAAGGGATGATAATATGAAAACTGAGTATGTCATAATAGGGAATTCTGTGGCAGGTGTTAACTGTATTGAAGGCATACGGGAAGAGGATAAAGAAGGCAATATAACAGTTATTTCAGAGGAGGAGTTATATAACTATTCAAGGCCCCTTATCTCTTACTATCTTAGTGGAAGAGTAGCAAAGGACTCTCTTGCTTTCAGGAGTATGGATTTTTACAGAGATAACAGGGTGAAACTTTTACTTAATACAAGGGCTGAGAGAATAGATACAGGAAGGAAACAGGTGATTACTGATAAAGGGAGGATAAGGTTTGATAAACTTCTTATTTCCACAGGTGGCAAGCCATTTATCCCTGAGATAGAAGGATTATCGGAAGATATTCAAGGGGTGTTTACTTTTATGACACTATCTGATGCAGAACATATCAAATCATATATAGAACAGAACAATATTAAAAAAGGGGTTATCTTAGGAGGAGGACTGATAGGGATTAAGTGTGCGGAAGGATTGGTGGAGAAAGATATCCAGGTAAGTATTATAGAAATGGCAGATAGATTACTTTCTACAACGTTGGATAAACAAGGGGCAGAACTTATAGAAAAGGCATTGAAAGAAAAGAAACAGTGTGAGGTAATCACACAGGATACTATTAGAAGGATAGAAAGCAAGAAAAATGCTCTATTCAAAGTTATATTATCATCTGGCAGAGAGATAGAGACATCCTTGCTTGTAGTCGCTGTTGGTGTTAAACCCGATATTCAGGTTATAAAAGATACTCCGATAATGTATAACAAAGGAATAATTGTGGATGAATATATGCGCACTAATATCTCTGAAACATATGCAGCGGGAGATGTTGCAGAAGGAAAAGACATGATTACAGAGAAGTACTCTGTTATTGCAATATGGCCTGTTGCAGCAAGACAGGGAAAAGTCGCAGGTATGAATATGGCTGGGGGTAATGTAATATATGATGGGCTTTTTCCAATGAATTCAATTGATATAGCAGGTGTTCCAGTTATATCGTTTGGAATTACAAATCCCCTTAAGGTAGACAGGTATGAAATAATCAAAAGGATAGATGATAACTGTTATAAAAAAATTGTTCTTGAAAGGAATAGAATAGTTGGCTGTATTTTTATCGGGAGAATTGAAAGAAGTGGTATATTTTTAGGGCTTATCAGGAATAAGATAGAGGTCTCTAATTTTAAGGACGAATTGCTTGGTGATGATTTTGGTCTGCTTGTTCTTCCGGCAGAATACAGAAAACATATAACAGTGGGTGAAGGTATAGAGGTATAAGTATGGTAAGAATAGACGCGAAACAGATGCACTATAAAATATTAAATGAGAAAATAAAGGAACTGGTAAAGAATGAACATAAAGAGATATTTATTAAAGGTGTTTGCGGTCAGAGGTACATAGGGGCAGGGTTGCAAAATAGAGAAGTCAGAATTACAGTAGAGGGAATACCAGGCAATGACCTGGGTATATTTATGGATGGGCCGGAAATAATAGTTAAGGATGATGCTCAGGATGGGGTGGGTAATACAATGAACTCCGGCAGGATAGTGATTTATGGAAATGCAGGAGATATTGTGGGACATTCTATGAGAGGTGGTGAAATTTTCATAAAGGGAGATGTTGGCTACCGTGTAGGTATACATATGAAGGAATACAGGACTATGTATCCTGTAATAGTAATAGGAAGAAACACAGGGGATTTTTTAGGCGAGTATATGGCAGGAGGTATGATTATCGTGTTAGGGATGACAGGTAGAAAGTATGTGGGGGACTATCTGGGGACAGGTATGCACGGTGGTGTTATATATGTAAGAGGGAATTCTCCTCTAAAAGCGAGATTAGGAAAAGAGGTTAAAGCATTTGCGGCGGATGGGCGGGATATTGAAAAAATCACACCTTATCTCACAGCATTTGTCTCATACTTTCGTATGAACAGAGACGAGGTTTTTAAAGGACCGTTTTATAAGATTTTACCGATTACACACAGGCCTTATGGTAAGATATATGGATATTAATTTTACTGAGTAAGCGAGGTAAATATGGAGATAAAAGAAAACTGTGGGATTACGGGTGTTTATGGACACAGCAGTCCAGCAGAGATAATATATCTATCCCTTTTTTCACTTCAGCACAGAGGACAGGAAAGTTGCGGTATCGTCGTTTATGATGGTAAAAAGGCACATATTAAAAAGGGTATGGGTACTGTTCCTGATGTTTTCAGAACCGCTGAACTCCCTTTGCTAAAAGGTTTTTGTGGTGTAGGCCATGTCAGATATTCCACCACAGGCGGTTCCTTTGCTAAAAATATCCAGCCATTCTTTGCGGAGTACCGCGGAATGCCATATGCTGTTGCACATAATGGGAATATAGTAAACAGTAAGGTTTTAAGGGAAAAACTTGAAAGAAAGGGAAGTATTTTTCAGACCACACTTGATACCGAGGTCCTTATGCATCTGATTACTATGTCAAAAAAGAATACATTTAAAGAAAAACTTACAGATGCGTTATCTGAGTTAAAAGGTGCCTTTGCATTCCTTATACTGACCCCTGACGGGATTATTGCAGTAAAGGACCCCTGGGACTTCAGACCCCTGTGTCTTGGCCGACTCGGAGAAGGATATATAGTGGCATCTGAGAGTTGTGCCTTTGACCTTGCAGGTGCAGAATATCTAAGGGAGATTCTTCCGGGAGAAATACTTGTTATCAATAGTCAGGGTATAAAAAGTACATACCTTCCGAAGAAGAAAATTTCACGGTGTATATTTGAGTTCATTTACTTTGCAAGGCCAGACAGCAGGATATTCGGGGCGAGTGTGTATAGTGCCAGAAAGCGGATTGGAGAGAAACTGGCGGAAGAATTTCCTTATAAAGGGGATATAGTTATTCCCATACCTGATTCAGGCAGTATATCTGCACTTGGATTTTCTCAGAAAAGAGGTGTCCCTTTTGAATTGGGGATAGTCAGGAATCACTATATAGGAAGGACATTCATTCAGCCGTTCCAGGTATCCAGAGAGATAAGTGTAAAGGTGAAACTCAATCCTATAAAGGATTTGATAAAAGGCAGGGATATTATTGTTGTTGAGGACTCTATTGTCAGGGGAACAACCAGCCGTTTAAGAATAAAAAACCTGCGAGAAGCAGGGGCAAAAAAAATATTTATGGCGGTGAGTTGTCCTCCGATAAGGTATCCGTGTTTCTATGGTATCGATTTCCCTTCACGGAAGGAACTTATTGCAGGTAGTTATAGTGTGGATGAAATAGCAGGAAAGATAGGGGTGGATGGGCTTCATTATCTGTCTCTTGATGGTATGCTTTCTTCTGTAGGACTTCCGGAAAAGGAGTTTTGTACAGCGTGCTTCACAGGTCGGTATAATGTAAGAAACAACGGGTTTGAGGGTAAGGAACAGTTTGAATCCTGTGTATAGCAGGAATATAGGAGAGATATAGATGGAAGGGTATTTAGTCCTTGAGGACGGTAGTGTTTTCAAAGGAGAAGTATTTGGGGCTACCGGTGAGAGATACGGGGAACTTATCTTTAATACAAGTATGACAGGTTATCAGGAAATTCTGTACGACCCATCCTATAAAGGACAGATAGTAGTGATGACATATCCTTTGATTGGTAACTACGGGGTTAACTATGAAGATGTGGAGTCAGATAGAATTCATCTGGAAGGTTTTGTTATAAGGGAACGAAGCAAGATTTACAGCAACTGGCGGGCAACCAAACCTCTGGATATGCTGTTTTACGAGCACGGGGTGACAGGTATAGAAGGTATTGATACAAGGCAGATTACTGTAATGTTGAGGGAGAAGGGAGCAATGAAGGGGGGGCTTTTTACAGGAGAACATAGTGTAAAAAGGATGATTGAGAAGGTTAAAAAATCACCTGACATTGTGGGTGTGGACCTTATAAGGCACGTCATTAAAGAGAAGCCGTATATCTGGTGTGATAAGGGGAAATATAAGGTTGTGGTTCTTGACTGCGGGGTGAAACAAAATACATTAAGAATGCTTGCGGAAAGGAATATGAAGGTTGTGATAGTGCCGGCAACGATGCCATCGGAGGAGATTGACAAGGAAGAGCCGGATGGCATCCTTGTTTCAAACGGACCAGGAGACCCTTCAGCAGTTCCTTATGTGGTGAAAACACTTTCAACCCTTATTGAAAAGTATCCTGTGTTTGGGATATGTTTTGGTATCCAGCTTATTGCACAGGTTTTTGGTGGGAAGACATATAAACTTAAATTCGGTCACCATGGAGCAAACCATCCTGTTAAGGACCTTCTGACCGGCAGGATTTATATAACAGCCCAGAATCATTCTTTTTGTGTGGATATAAACACCTTAAATGGAAATGGTATTGAGATTACACATATAAACCTGAATGACAATACACTTGAAGGTATCGCACATAAAAAACTTCCTGTATTTGCTGTCCAGTTTCATCCTGAAAATGCCCCCGGGCCTCTGGATGCTGTGTATCTTTTTGACAGATTTAAACATATGATAGAGAAAAGAGCAGGGAACTGACATGCCAAAGAGAACAGACATAAAAAGGATAATGATTATCGGTTCAGGTCCTATCGTGTTAGGGCAGGCATGTGAGTTTGATTATTCAGGTTCTCAGGCATGTAAGGCGCTGAAAGAGGACGGATACTACATAATACTTGTCAACAGCAATC
>JAQVEU010000047.1 GCA_028697565.1 Candidatus Ratteibacteria bacterium | reverse complement strand
AAATACACAATGTAATAAAATGCCTCTGTCTCTTTCTTGATAGGATAGGCAAGATATTTTTTGCCCCAGATATCTTTCTTAACTATTTTACCTCCATTGTTTAATATCTGCCCCTCAATATAAGATATCTCCTTTGCATTTTCCTCTTCTGAAAGTTCCGGTTTTAACAAAAAACATGCTTCATACTTTTTTTCCATAACCACCTCTCTCTTCTTTAAATTTAAAATGGATTAAAAGATTTGATGACTGCAGATTTTAAGATTCTTTTATATTTTAATCTTTTAATCTTTCAATTGCTTCTCTTTGTTTCTCATTCTCAATTTTACACTTTTAACTTTTGTCTTATTATTATATCCCTTCTCTAAAAAAAGTCAACGGCCTGTTATATATGTAGTTCCACAATATCCCCATCTTTTAGTGGGTAGTCCCTACCTGCAATAGCAATTTTGTCCTCCCCATCTCTCCATAACCGCGCATATTTAAAGTTTTTAGCAATATCTTTGTGGATAAGTTCTGCAAGGTCTATAACAAGTGAGCCACTTTTAAGGGTATAAGGATTATCAGTATCAGGTACCTTCCCTGGACTCTTTGTATACACCCTTATTATATTCAAAAGGTTAAAGATCCTCTCCGGAAGCAATGTAATGTTTATCCCTTCCCTTGCGGATATTTCACAAAAACCTTCTTTTATCTTATCCCCATATAGTTCCTTGAATATCTCTTTTATATCATTAGATGACGGGACATCTATCTTATTGCCGACCCATAGGACCTTTTTATTAAAGGTAAACTCTCCTTCATTTTTTATATGAAACCGCTCCAGTGTTTTTAGTGCATCATCTATATCCTCAATTACAGAATCAGCGGCAAGGTCAAAAAGGAATACAAGTGCATCTGCCTTTCTTAAAATGTCCCCAAGCCAGTTTTCTGAATACTGAAAAGAAAGTGATGGGGTATCCACCAGTTGTATCTTTATGTCCTTATAGTTCATCATCCCTGGCAAAGGAACCTTTGTTGTAAACGGATATTCTGCTATCTCTGGCCTTGCATTTGTCAGGGCTGAAATAAGTGTTGATTTCCCTGCATTGGGCGGACCACACAGGACAACCTGGCCTGCCCCCTCTTTTATAATAATAGGTATTGTCTGTTTTTTAGATATCTGCGGTTTTTTTTCAATCTCTTTCCTGTATTTGGCAATTTTTGTTCTTAGAAGTGCCTGAAGTTTCTCGGATGACTTATGCTTGGGCATTATGGCAAGCAGTTCCTCAAGAATTGATATCTTCTCTTCAGGTGTCTTTGCTGTCTTCAGTTCTGCTTCTTTCTGATGGTATTGAGGAGGTAGATTTACAGGCATTTTTCACTTACTTAACATATCCCTTATGACAGGAAGAAGTTTTTTTATGTTATATGGTTTGGTCACATAAAAGTCGGCACCGAAGTCATAGCCCTTCAGTTTGTCCTGGTCAGCATTCTTTGCTGTAAGCATTATCACAGGAACACGTCTGCTTCTCAGTCCTGACTTTATTCTTCTTAAAACCTCCCATCCATCCATAACAGGCATTACCACATCTAATATTACAAGGTCGGGCTTCTCTTCTTTAAATATCTCCAGTCCCTCTTCTCCATTTGTTGCTCCGAAGACAATATAGCCAGCCGACTTCAGTGCCATAGATAGAAGTTTCAGGTTATCACTCTCATCCTCTATCACCAATATCTTTTTAATCTTCTCTTTCATGGTTATTATTTTACCCTATACTTTTCTGGAAAACAAGTAGTAGAAATGTTATATTATAAAATTATGGTGCAGTGAATACTTACGTCTCACCCTCACCCTATGCCCCTCTCCCCTCAAAGGGAGAGGGAATCTCTCTTCCTCCCCATAGCAGGGGGGAGGTTTGGTGGGGGTGGAAAGTAAGGGAAAAGTTTTCACCCTCACCCTATGCCCCTCTCCCCTCAAAGGGAGAGGGGAAAGGTTCTCCCCCTGATAAGGGGGAGTTAGAGGAGATTTAGTGAGGGAGAAAATTTTGAGTTTTGAATTTTAAGTTTACTATGTTTATAAAACTTTTTATACGAATACTTGCGATATTTGGGATGATAGCAGCAGGAACTCTGGCAAAAAGATTGAATATGCTTACAAAGGAGACAGCAAGCCAGATGTCCCGCATTAACACAAACTTTTTCTATCCTGCCCTTATCTTTACATCCCTTGTGAGCAATTTTTCTCTTAAAGGACTGGCAGAAAACTGGGTATTACCTCTTGGTACACTTATCATAATGAGTTCTGGCTATATCATAGGAAATATATTTTCCCGTTTTATTGCCTTTACGGATGAGAGGGAAAAGGGACAGTTTCTCTTTCAGTGTGCCATCAATAACTATTCCTTTCTTCCACTTCCTATTGTTCTTATGCTATATGGAAATACAGGGGTGGCACAACTTATATTCTCTACACTTGGCTCGGAACTATCCGTATGGACGATAGGGGTATTTGCCATCACAGGTAATAGATTCCGTAAGGACAGTGTAAAAAATCTACTGAGTGCTCCTATGGTATCTATTGTCCTCTCTGTAATAGTGATAGCAATAAAAGATAGTTGCCCCTACTACTATTCCGGGATTATAAAAGATATAGGGACATCTTTCTTCTCTGTAATGGATATCTTCGGAAAAGGAACCGTTCCTATTGCTATGTTTATTGCAGGAAGCAGGATGGCAGACCTTAATCCACACGACCTTTTTACAAAACTTCAGGGATATGTTGTATCCCTGCGGCTTTTACTTATCCCCGCCATATCTGCTGCAATACTTTATATCCTCCCATTCCCCTGTGAGGCAAGAAATATCCTCTGTATTGTTGCTGTGATGCCTTCTGCTATAGCCAGTGTAGTGCTGAGTGAGGTCTATCACTCCGATACAGAATTTGCGGCGGCCAGTGTTCTTACCACCCACCTCTTTTCACTTCTCACCATCCCCTTATGGCTATCCTTCCTTCTAAGGTAGCAAGTATAAACAAGACACAGAGTAGAAAAAAGTAGAGAGTAGTAAGTAGCGAGAAAAAATATCCTTAGTTTTGAGTTTAGGGTTTACTACCATACAGGTCATAGTCATCAGCAGATGTGATATAGATACTACAGATATCACCGGGATTGAGAGAACTTTTTGTCTTTACATAGACAGTCCCATCTATCTCAGGTGCATCAAACTCTGTTCTGCCTGTATAGATGTCCCCTTCTTTTCCTTCAATAAGCACATCCAATGTTTTACCCACCATCTTCTGAAGTTTTTTGTGGGATATCTTTCTTTGGAGTTCCATAATATTTCTTTCTCTTTCTTCTTTTGTTTCCTCATCTACCTGTCCCTTGAGATAACAGGCAGCACTTCCCTCTTCTCTTGAATACCGAAAGACACCCAGACGGTCAAACTCTTTTTCTTTGATAAAGTCCGTAAGCATCCTGAAGTGGTTTTCCTTCTCTCCCGGGAAGCCCACCATAAATGTTGTCCTGAGTTTAATATCTGGCACTTCCTTTCTTATCCAGTCAATAAGTTTATCATAGTCCACTACTGGTCTGTTCATACCCTCAAGAATATCAGGATGTATATGCTGTAGTGGTATGTCAAGGTATCTACATACATTTTTGTTTTTTGATATCACTTCAAGGACATCTTCTGTCAGGTGTGCCGGATGTATATACATAATCCGTATCCAGTGGAAGTAAGGTCTACAGAGTTTTACAAGAAGTTTATCTAACAGACACTTTCCACCTGATATGTCCTTTCCATAGTTTCCTGTGTCTTGAGCCACAAGTATCAACTCTTTTATCCCCATCCCTTCAAGGGCCTCTGCCTCTTTTACAATATCCTCTATACTCCTGCTTCTTAACTGTCCTCTTATTTTGGGTATGAGACAATAACTGCACAGGTTATCACACCCATCAGATATTTTTATATAGGCATATGGATATGTGGATATAAGCCGCGGATAACTCTCAATACCGACGTAATTACAGGTAATAAACTTTTTTTTAGTCCTTTTTTTTACTGCTTCTACCAGAGACATAGGGCTAACGCCCTCAACCCACATATCCACCCCTTTAATGCCCGGAAATTCCTTTCCATATCTGTTAACAAGGCAGCCATAGACCACAATCTTCTGTCCTTTCCTCTTCATCCTGCATAGTTTTCTAATCACCCCTATGGACTCATCTACCGCTGCCTTTATAAAGCCACAGGTATTGACTATAAGGACATCTGCATCATCCGGACTGGCAGTAAGTAGGTAGCCGTCCTCTCCTAAAAGTCCTAAGATACTCTCGGAATCAACAAGGTTTTTTGGACAGCCAAGTGTTATAAGGTATGCTGTTCTTTGTCTCATTCTGGTAGTAAGTAGAGTATCCAAAAGTAGAGCAAAACAAAAAATATAAGAAGGAGTAAAAGGATATATATTGACCTGTCAACAACTGTCTGTGTCTTTTTCTTATGCAGATTCTTCTTATTCTTTGCATCTTCCTCTTGTTTCCTCTCTGTTTGCTGTTCTATCTCTTTTATTCCTTCCTCAATCACTGATGAGGGTATGCCAAGATATTCACCATATATCCTCAAAAACCCCTTCATCTGCACCTTACTTGGAAATTTTTCCCACTCCCCATCCTCTATCATTCGTATAAATTTTGGAGAGATATGTGCCTCATAAAAGACCTTTTCTGTTGTAATTCCCTTCTCTTCCCTTGTTTCTTTCAGGCACTTATGTATCTGATTCATTCTTCATCGTCCATATCCATTTCACCCGGCACAATCACCCTTCTGGGCTTTCCTTCCCTGTATGGACCAACAATTCCTTCCTCCTCCATTCTCTCAATAAACCGTGCTGCCTTATTAAAGCCCACCTTCATCCGCCTCTGAAGCATTGATATTGAGGCAATCTTTGTTGTAAGAACAATCCTTTTTGCTTCCTGATACAGTGACTCCTCATCACTCTCCCCTGAAAGAGTGACATACGGAGTTTCTCCAAATATTTCTTCACCCTGACTTCCTTCTACAATCTCCATCTTATAGTCAGGAGACTTCTGCTCCTTGATAAAACTACATACCCGCTCTATCTCCTCATCACTTATAAAACATCCCTGTATCCGCATAAGAGAAGAACTGCCAGGTGGTATAAACAAAAGGTCTCCCCTACCAAGCAGTTTCTCCGCCCCTATCCTGTCAAGTATTGTTCGTGAGTCAAACTTTGATGTAACCTGAAATGAAATTCTACAGGGAAGGTTTGCCTTGATAACACCTGTGATAACATTTACAGAAGGTCTCTGTGTTGCGAGTATAAGATGGATTCCTGCTGCCCTTGACAACTGGGCAAGTCGTATAATGCTGTTTTCTATCTCATTTCTTGCTATCATCATAAGGTCAGCAAGTTCATCTATAACTACCACAATATAAGGAATTTTTTCCACATCCACGAGGTTATTATATCCATCTATATTCTTAACCCTGTGGTCAGAAAAGAGTTTATACCTTCTTGACATCTCTCCTATCAACCACTTCAGTGTATTTACTGCGTTTTTTATATCCACAACCACAGGACACAGAAGGTGTGGAAGTCCGTTATAACAGGTAAGTTCAACCATCTTTGGGTCTATCATTATAAACTTTACCTCATCTGGACTTGCCTTGAAAAGTATGGATGTCACAAGGGAGTTTATACAGACGGTCTTACCGGAGCCAGTTGCTCCTGCGATAAGTATGTGGGGCAGAATCTTCATATCAGTTACCACTGGCTTTCCCATAATATTCTTGCCTATGGCAATTGTGAGTTTTGAAGAACTTTTCTGGAAGTCCTTGCTTGAAAATATCTCTCTTAGCGAGACAATAGTTATCTCCCTATTGGGAACCTCAATCCCTACGGTTGACTTATTGGGCAACGGTGCCACAACCCTTATGCTTGTGGTCTTCAGGTTCATTGCAATGTTGTCCTGGATATTGTGGACCTTCTGTATGGGAATGCCTGGAGCCAGTTGCACCTCATACATTGTAACCCTTGGTCCCTGACTGATTTCTACAACCTCTCCCTCTATTCCAAACTCTAAAAGTGTCTCCTCTATTACCTGTGCATATCCCTCAAGGTCTTCTTCTGTCTCCTGCTGGGTTGGTGTCTCTGCTTTAAGAAGGTCCAGTGGTGGAAGTTTGTAGTCCCCTATCTTTATCGGTCTGGATGGTGTCTTTATAGGGGAAGATACCTTTTCCTTTTCTTCGGGTTTAACCTCTGACTGTCTATCTTTTGCCTCCTCAACCACAGCAGGTTTCCTTGTCTTTCTTTCCCTTGTTTTCCTTTCCTCTTTT